>JAKJDQ010000014.1 GCA_022705845.1 Patescibacteria group bacterium
TTTCGGCCAACTTCTTGATCCATCCCGCCTCATCGGCAAAGATGGCTTTTATTCCTTTTGGAACTTGGTCCTTATAGGGGGCCAAATCCTTAAATTTTGACACCTCAAGGTGGGAATACCAACCAATTGAGGTGTGCTCGGGAGCTAGTTTAATTAAGCTCACGAACTTTTCCGATTCGTCCTGGGCCAGTTCAATGGCATAGCAATACTCATCGACTGAACGCAACCTGGAGTGATCCATCTCTAGCAGGGCTTTTACCCAGCTATAAGCTAAATCACCCCCCTCTTCACGAAGTTCTCTCATGGCGCAATGCCATGAATCTCTGTCACCGTCCTCCATTTTTCCGCCAGGAAAGATCTGCATTCCCCGGAAAAAAGATTGAGGCTTTGGTGACTCCTCTTCATATTGGAAGGCCGCTCTCTGTGAGAGCAACACTTCAATTTCACAATAATCATTTCCGTCAACCTGCGGATCGCAGAATTTACGACGGAATAAAATCATGGCGACATGCGGTTTCTTCTGTGCCATGATACACCTCCTCCTTATTATTTTTGTTAAAGAACTTCCCTAGAAGTTACCGCATAATCATTATTCTGTCAATGTATCACGCTTTATTTTATTTTATTTTTCTCAGAGTCCAAAATGAAAGTGAACTTATTTAAGGTAAATAAAAAGGGATTATCTTCTGATAATCCCCATCACTGACCAATTTTCTTATAAATTGGCCAGGGTAGTAGCCTTATTACTATCTCCCTGGCCCACCATAAAAACGATGATCTCACCCACGGCTGAGTGTCGGGACCATACTCAACCGTGACTGGATAAAGCTGAACATGTATCTCCGGTGCCAGGTGGCGCAGATCGCGCGCACAGCGCCAGATATGCTGTTTGGCTGCTACCAGCCTGACGCTTTTCCAGTCATATACCTTAGCCATAAAAACAAACTGTTTTATTAAGGCTAAGGTGGATATATGATTACCGTATTGGTTGGCCAGAAACAAATGTCCAGCCTTCAACTCCAAAAGTGCACCAAGGTCTGGCTGCGTAAACACATCATAACCTTTTCTGTTCACCATTTCTTCCACTGCTAATTTAATAGGCCAATTATTATATCTCCCAGTCCCAAAAGCCGTAGCCAATACTACTATACTCATCCCGTCCTCCTTACTTGATCAGCTAATTTTTTTATCAAATCAAGCTGATCCTTAAATATGGCCTTCACTCCTTTCGGAACACCGTTCCTATATAAAGCAAGGTCATTAAAATTAAGAATTTCGCCTAAGGGCTTCCAGGCGACAAGCGTGTAATTTGGCGATAAATTCACCAAATTTAAAAAATCGCTATCACCATCAAAATTGTCTGACTCCTTGATTTCGATCGCAAAGCAATTCTGATCAACTTGTCTTAATCTAGCAGGATTACTCCCAACTAGAGCCTTTAGCCCAATCATCGCCATCACTCCGCCATCATCTCGCAATTTTGACCAAGCGGCATGAAGTGGCGAACCTTCATCACCTCCCAGCTTACCACTGGGGAAAATTTGCCAGCCTCCACAAAAATCTTGAGGCTGGACGCGACTTGGGTCGTCATATTGAAACGCTGACCGTAAGGCCAAAAGCACCTCAATATCTCCAGACTCAACCCAACGCCAGATAATCAAAGATACATATGGTGACATGGATCACCTCCTTTTTTATTTTAAAAGAACAGATATTATATTTAATAACAATTTATCTTAAAAGTCAAATATTTTATACCCCCCTAGCTTCTTCCGCATCAATTATTATCTTTTTCTTTTTACCAGACCACCTACGGCTTATCATCATCCACAGTTCTTTTGTTTCGGGGCAACGCAATAAACTACAAATTGCCACATAAACTATAGCCGCTACAGCCGCCGCACCGCATAATTGGCCAAAGATACCCCAAAAAGTACGCATATTAACCAAGGGGGCAATAATTTTCTTAGTTTCCATAAGCGCCAAGCCAGATATAGCCGCTGCTATAATCATTTTAAGAGCACCGCTACCAATAACCCTAATATCTAAAACCGGTGCTTTGGCTCGTAAAAAAATCCATAATAAAATAAAATTAACTATACTCCCTACCGAAAAAGCTAGGGCCAGCCCAGCCACCCCTAATTGTTCGCTTAATAACCAGGCTAAACTAATATTAACCATGACAGACACCAAACTAATCCAAAATGGAGTAGCTGAATCTTTATAGGCATAAAAAACCCGCACTAAAATAGCATTGAGTGATTGAGCAAAAATAGATATTCCAAAATAACTTAATGTCCTCATGGTTAAAATGGTATCCTGCCAATCAAAACGGCCAGAACCTAAAATAACTCGAATAATTTGAGCTCGTAAACCCAAAATGATTACCGTGGAAGGAATAACCAAAAATAATGTCTGTCTAATGGTGGCGGCTAAGCTAACCTTTAACTTCTCCGGCTCACTCACTAGGGCCGACATAGTAGGAAAAGCTGCCACGGCAAAAGATAAACCAAAGATGCCCACCGGAAATGACTGTAAATTATTAGCTAAATTAAAAACAGCTAGTGAACCGCTGGCTAATTTAGAAGCTAAAACTGCCATCGCCAACAAATTAAGCTGACTTACGGCTAGTCCTAAAGTGCGGGGTACCATAATACGGCCAATTTGCCGTAAATATTTATCTCGCCAATCTAAAATAAATCGATAACGAAAACCTAAATGCCTTAAAGTGGGAACCTGCACTAATAAATGAAGCAAGGCTCCAATGACTACTCCCCAAGCCAAACCGATCAAACCAACACGAGGCACTAAAAATAAAGCACCAACAATAATACCTAAGTTATAAAAAATAGGAGAGAGAGAATAAGCAAAAAAACGCTTAAAAGACTGAAGAACGCCCCCCACTATTCCAGAAAGACCAAGTAGCAACGGGGATAAAAACATTAGCCGACCAAGTTCTACTGTTTTAGATAATTTCTCAGCGGAAAAACCAGGAGTAATAGCTTTTATTATCTGTGGGGCTAAAACAATACCTATAATAGACAAAAGTATGAGAATTATTAATAAAAAATTAATAACTATATTGGTAAACCGCCATGCCGCTTGATTATCCCCGGCCTGACCTTCCGATTTATCTAATAAATTAACAAAGATGGGAATAAAACCTGCCGACAAGGCCCCTAACACTAACAAATTAAAAATTAGATCAGGTACTCGAAAAGCGGCATAATAAATATCCAATTCATCGCCAGCTCCAAATTGGCCAGCTAGAATATGGTCTCGAAAAACTCCTAAAAAACGGCTAATAAAAGAAGAGAAGCCAACTATAACCGCCGCCCAGCCGATATTGTCAATAGAGCCATACCATAATTTATTTAACTTCATACTTAAATAAATCTATCTTAAACTAACTAAATAACCGCCGCCGGCAACAAAGGTTCTACCATATAGTTGGGCCTTTCTATGCCCAAAATTGTCAAAATGGTTGGAGCGATAGAGCGCAGAGAGCCGGCAACAGCCAAAGTACTAAGATCGGTAGTTATAACTTCGGTTTCTCCTAGTCTTTGCCCACGCCACGGTCGGCCAACTATTACCAAGGGAACAGAATTACTGCTTAAACTATAATTTATTTTATTGGCCAGTGAATCAAAATAATTTTCTAGTGCCCCATAAGCCGAGGTCAATATAATAGTTACCCCGATTTGTAAAAGCGGATTAATTAATTTAGGCAGAAGCCTATCCATAGCTGCTATAGCCTTAATTACGCTAGCCTCATCACCATAGCGGCCAACTAATGTCCACGCCGATAAACTTACTGCCATAAAATCTAGCTGATGATGCCACCAATAATGGATCGCTTGTCTAATTATTTCATGACTGGACGATAGTACATTTTTATTATAATCATTATTAACTGGCGTACTGACTAAAAGATAATTTACTAAATTATGTAGGCAGTGGTTAGCTAAGTATTCAACCATTAAGGGAAAAGTTTCACTTTCCCCTATATAAGCTTGCCTCAGGCCAGTTTCAGCTAAAATTTCAGTTAAACCTGGCTGACTAGCTACTCCGCCTAATCCCGGAATCGTCCCTACTTCTTGGCCACTGCCAATTTGCCAATAAGATGCTGAGCGGGCATTATGAGAACTGGGCAAACTAGCTAAAGCCGCTGCCGGATATTGCTGCAAATAATTATAAAGATGGGGCCAGCGAGACCGAGAAAACATATTACCCACGCCAGGCGAGGCGATACCCCAACCATCTAATAACACTAAAACTACTGGACTAATTTTTTCTATTTCCTTGTCAGTTACCACTTGGCTCATAGTTAACTAAAATTGTCCGGTCAGCTGAGCTTCAATCTCCATTAAACGATTATATTTAGCTAGCCGTTCACCTCGAGCCAACGAACCACTTTTTATATATTCTGCTCCCACAGCAACAGCTAAGTCAGCAATAAAATCATCGGTGGTCTCACCGCTACGATGAGAAATCATTATTTTATAGCTATTTTCTTGAGCTAGTTTAATACATTCCATAGTCTCAGTGACTGTGCCTACTTGATTTAATTTAATTAAAATAGCATTAGCAACTTTTTTTTCTATCCCCTGACGTAGCCGTTCTACCTGGGTAACAAACAAGTCATCACCAATTAGAAGAAGTTGGCTACCTAATTCATTGGTTAATATCTGCCAATTATCCCAATCATCTTCTGCTAGTCCATCTTCAATAGAAACTAACGGATATTTAAGGGTCCATTCTTTATACTTACTAATCAATTCAGAAGCAGTTAACTGCCACTGATCAAGTTTAAAAATATATCGCTCGCTGGTCTTGTCATAAAGTTCAGAGGAACCAACATCTAACCCTAAACCTACTTGCTCTCCGGGTACATAGCCGGCTATCTTAATAGCTTCAATAATGAAATCCATCACTGCCTCACTACTAGCTACATTAGGGGCATAACCACCTTCATTTCCCAAGTCAGTATCTAAACCATTGTCCTTCAATAACTTACCCAAAGCCTGAAAAACCTCCGAGCCTAATCTAATTTTTTCAGCAATAGAACTATTTATTAAGGGCATAATCATAAATTCTTGGAAATCAACATTAGTATCAGCGTGCTTGCCCCCATTAAAAATATTAAAACTCGGAACTGGCAAACGATAATTATCCGTGGGGAAACCATAACTACTAGCTAAGTAAGCATAAAGTTCCTGACCAGTGGCCAGTGCTCCAGCTCTAGCGCAGGCCATAGATATAGCTAAAATAGCATTAGCTCCCAATTTTTCTTTATTAACTGTACCATCTAATTCCAGCATCAAATGATCAATTTTAGAAAGTTCAGTAATATCTTCCCCTATAATCTTTGGCCCTATAACTTCTAAGACATTGGCTACGGCCTTAAGCACGCCCTTGCCGCCATAACGTTGCGGGTCGCCATCTCTTAGCTCATGAGCCTCATGAATGCCGGTAGAAGCTCCTGACGGCACACTAGCCTTAGCCGTTAAGCCATTATCTAAAATAATCTTAGCCTCGACAGTTGGGTTACCACGCGAATCTAAAATTTCACGAGCTACCACTTGAACAATTTTTGCCATAGTAAAAAATAATAAAAAATTAATAAACAATCTTGTCTAAACCGGGCATCGGCTCGCCGCCCAAAAAAGCCAGCATTGCTCCACCGCCCGTTGAAATCCAATCTACATAATTAGCCATTTTTGTCATTGCCAGGGCCGCCACAGTTTCACCTCCACCCACTATGCCAAAAGCCCGACCTCGCGAATGCCAAGCAATTTCTCTCCCTATAAACAAAGTGCCATGTTGGTAATGGTCTTCCTCAAATTTACCCATTGGCCCATTCCAAACTAGCGTCTTGGCTAACTTAATTACCCGGCTAAATTCTTGAATAGTGGCTGGGCCTATGTCTAAAATAGTATCGTCATCCTCTACTTGATTAACCTGGCGGACCACTGGACGGTCTTGGCTTTTAACAATAACATCCAGGGGCAATATTAATTTATCTCCCAGCTCATTTATAAGCTCACCTGACAGAGAAATACTATCTTTATCTACTAAAGATTGGCCGATGTTATAGCCCTGAGCGGCAAAAAAATTATTAGCTAGCGCCCCGCCTAAAAGAATTTTATGAGCTTTTGCCCCAAGGTTACGTAAAAAATTTACCTTAGTACTAATCTTAGATCCGCCAATAATGACAATAAGCGGCTCACTGGGATTTAAAGCCCGCGATAAATTTACAACTTCTTGCTCTAATAAATAACCAGCAAAACTGGGTAAAAAGTCTTTAATCGCCGCAACTGAAGCCTGCTGCCGATGACTAACCGCAAAAGCATCATTAACATAAAAATCAGCCAAACTAGCTAATTCCTGAGCCAAATGTGGATCATTAGTTAATTCTCCTGGCCAAAAACGTAAATTCTCTAACATAAATAAACGACTAGATGATTTTTCTAGCTGCCGTTTAATGGTGGTAAAGTCTTGGCCTGGGATAAACTCTATTGGTTCAGATAGCAATGCGCTCAAATAAACCGCAATTGATTTTACCGATAATTTCTCTAATGCTCCTGGGATTAATTGACCGTTAATTATTGGCTCACCTAAATGAGTAGCCAAAATAAGCTTAAAACCGCGATCTAGTAATTGCTGAATAGAATGACGAGACATCCTGATTTTATAATCCTCCCTAATTTGTCCCTCATCTAATGGCACATTAAGATCTAACCGCAAAAAAACTTTACGCCCCTCCCCTTGGGGTAAATTAGCAATTGTGTTTATTGACATATAATCTACTAAAATTGACAATTTAATTGATGATTTTGCCCGGCCCGCTGGATAACTAAACTAACCCGGCTACGCGGCCGATAATGTTGTAAAATTTCATTAAGTGAAACTTCACCATCAAGATTAATCTCATCAATACTTAATAAAATATCGCCAGCTTTTACTCCGGCCTTATCTGCTGGACTATCCTCAATCACTCTATCAATCAATAAACCATAGTGATTACTTAATGATAGCTGATTTAAATCTATATAATCTACGCCCAAACTAACCCGCTTAAAAGTATTATCGCTCAATAAACTTGTAAAACCTGATTTAATATAATTAACCGGCACAAATTCATCTTCCTTGTTCACTATACCAAACAATTCACCCTTACCCGTAAATAAAGCGGAATGCGGCCAGGTAGCGGAAAATTGCCAGCGCTGTCTTAAACTATCACTATTAATAATTAACGCCTCTTTTTTATTATAATTATTGTTCTCTAGCCAAGCGGCCTGAAATCCGCCCCGGCCGTCTAAATTATAAAATAATTGACCTGGTCGGTTCCAACCATTTTCCCCCAATTTAAGAGGCGTCAAATCATTGGCTCCCTTCAAATGATAAAAAATAAGGCCAGTTAAAGGATCAACAGATTTCTTATCCAGAGAACGTGTTTTATGATCGTTAGATACCGCTATGAGGTCTGACCAATCAGCTAAATCATAAGACGACACCAGCCAACCATCACTAGTAACCACCCAGGCAGTGGCTAACGGCTTGTCTAAATTAAATAATTTTTCTGTCTTACCGCCGATGGTAACTGACACTCCATCTTGAGGTTTAAAAATTTTAACTGAGCTTCCCGATAGTAGCGGCCACAAACTAGCAGCTTCATTATAATCTATAGCTACTATATGCTTCAAATCAGTGAGCTTACTAGTGGTCATCGGCAATCCCCCAATATTTTGCCCGGATAAAGCGGCTGAGGCTAATAAATCAGCTTTTCCTAAAGTAAAAAAATACTTAAACCAAATTAAACTTAAAACTAAATTAACTAAAATGGCCAAAAGCCACCACCAAAAATCAGAAGAAAACTTTTTTTTGTGAATAGCTTTAAATTTCATAAATATATTTTAATTAAAACCATTTAGCAGTTCCCATAACTAAAATAAGACCTAATGCTAAAGCTATCATCTGGTAACGTAACCGCTTCTTAGTGTTTATTTTTAATATGCTGTCACGACTTAACTGACCAAAAACATAATAAGCCAATAGTAATAAATAAGCTAGAACAAAATTAGAACTTGGCAGAAAATAAATTGCCATAAATAATTGACCCAGAATTAACCAGGCCGCTGTTATAATGGGCCAATGAGTAATAAAACTAAGTCTGGAAGCATAATAATCGGCAAAAAGAATAAGGCCTGAACCCAAAAGCCATATTAACCACAGCCACCAAATAGACCAACCCAAAAAGGACTGCCAACCATAAAGAATAGCCGCCAATAACCATATAGATAAAGCGTCAATAATATTAACTGTCCGCCACCACTGACCTAGTGTTATCTCTTTTGCCGTGACTTCTTTTAGTGCCTGCCGCCAATACCACCAACCGCTCACTGCCGCTATAATAATAAATAATTGACGCATCAAAGAACTATTTATAATGGATAAAAAACCGCACCAAACTAAAAAATTAAAAGTAGGAATAAACCAAATTATTATTTTATCTAACCAGGTACGGTTGACCAGAATAAGCCAGGCAATTATAAAAACTGCCACAGCTGCCAAAAATGGCCACCAATAAATATAGTTAACCCGCAGGTTAATAATCTCTAAACTAGCCCATAATAATAAACCAATTAATAGAGGAATTCTTTTAGTAGCTGTCTTCATATTACTAACCTTTTTATATTCAACGCCAGTAAGAGTCACCCGATTCACCACGCGCATACATCTTTGCTACCTCTGGAGTAATCTGACCAGTCATTAACAACTCTTCAATGGCTCGATTAAAAGTAATCATACCATCCCGAGACGATGTTTGAATAATAGATGATATTTGTTCTGGTTTTTGGCTACGAAGTAAATTAGCAATGGCCGGTGTATTAAACATAATCTCGCGGGCTGCCACTCGTCCGCCAGAAACGGCTGGCAATAAACGTTGTGAAATAACCGCCCGAAGGCACAAAGATAACTTGGTAGCAATTTGGCTCTGTTGGTGGGCCGGGAACGAGCTGACAATCCTAGACAAAGACTCAGCTGCCGTACCGGTATGTAGAGTAGAAAAAACTAAATGGCCGGTTTCGGCCGCGGTTAAAGCAGCATCCATAGTTTCATTATCTCGCATTTCACCCACCATAATTACATTAGGATCTTGACGCAACACATATTTCAGGGCTACCGCAAAATCATTAGCATCAATACCAATTTCTCGCTGTTCAACTAAACAATGGTCATTTTGAAAAACATATTCAATTGGATCCTCAATGGTAATAATCTTCCCTTGTCGTTCCCGATTAATAATCCCTAATAAACTAGCTAGGGTCGTTGACTTACCAGAACCGCAAGGCCCGACCACCAAAACAAAACCATCATTTAAGAAAGCCAAACGTTGTAATTGCTCATTTAAACCAATAGATTCCGGGCTAGGAATAACATCAGAAATGAATCGCGCCGTCAGTCCTAAGACTCCTCGCTGGTAATGTAAATTAATACGAAAATGACCACCACCAATGGTTTTAGAAATATCCAAATCTTTATTACCCTGCAATATTTCAATCAATCGCTGGTCTAACAACCCATAAGCAGCCTCAGTGAGCTGTTGGGAATCAATTATATCACCGTCTAATTTTACTAATTGCCCATCAATCCGTAGATAAGGAACACTACCTCCGACCAAATGGACATCTGAGGCTTTGTTAGCAATGGCTTGCTTAAAATAAAATTGTAAATCCATAGTTAGACAATATTAATCTTAATATTAATAATATTATACCACGAGATACATTAGAAAACTATAACTTAATAAGACAAGCTAAATTTACATCCGCAATATTTCTGACGATAAAGTCCATATTGCCTGGATAATTCAATAGAGTGGCGGTAGCCGTTATTTTCTTGAAAATTGGTCAACACATAATTGGCCTTCACCGCCTTAGCTACTAATTGACCAGCCTGGTTAATCGCTTCTCGGTCTTTATATGGGCTAACAGTTAAGCTGGTGGCAAAATAAGCATAGCCTTCTTGATCTGCCCGAGTGGCAGTTTGCCTTAAACGCCACTCATAACAAAGCTGACACCGACGGCCTTGCTCTGGTTCCTGGCTAAGTGGGCTAGCCATAATTAGCCAATCCTCCACCCCAGAATCATCTATAATAAGAGGTAGATTGTATATGCCGGCCAACTTCTCGACCACGGCTAATCGTTTTGACCACTCTTCTTGCGGCCAAATATTGGGGTTATAGAAAAAAAGAGTAACTTCATAATCCGACATCAAACATTTAGCTGCCCAGGAGGCACAAGGGGCACAACAAATATGAAGAAGCAGCCGTGGTTTTTGCTTTCGCGCCATAATATTAACTTAAGGAATAAATTGAATTATTTTATGCGAAGCATGCTGTCCCGCTATTATTTTTAACTGATAAATCTTACACCCTAAAATCCCAGCCAGCCACTGTAATAAAAATTTATTAGCTTCACCGCGCTGAGCTATGGCTGGCACACCAATCTTCCAAGTCCCATCAGCTAACTGGCCTTTAATCCCTGCCTCAGGACAATTAGTCATTACTTTAATTTTTAGACTAAACGACTGGCCTTGCTTAACCTTTTCTCTATAATATACTAACTCAACCGGTTCATTCATAATATCTTAATTCTTTTTAGCAAAAATTATAGCATTAGGGATGTTCCGACCTGGACCTATCATATATTCATCATTATAGTAAAGGGCGGTAGAATAACCACCATCTAAATTAAGAGCATACTCCATACCTAGGGTCTGCATTATTATGGCTAACTCTGGCACCGTAGCTTTATTTGCTACCACTAAGTAAATTTTATTGTCTTTATACCCAATGGCCGTGCGTATATATTTGCCGGTCATTTGCGATTCATCTACCTCCCAATCAATAAGCCAATTTAGATAATTTTCAATAAGCCTTGGCTTGTTCCCTATAGCTGCTTGTATTTTTACCCCATATTTACTTTCAAATTTAGCCACACTGCCAAAATCTCGGCTATCGGGAAAATAATAAAATTTATTATTTTCATCAAAAACCATTAAAGGACCAGTAGTCCACCATTTAAGCTGCGCCTCATTAATCATTACTCCTAACCGGCTGTTATATACTGGGAAAAAATAATAATTGCGTCTGGCAGCGCCAGTTTCAAAATAAGTACCATTAATGGCCGCAAAACCATTATTATCTAGCACATAATCCATAAGCTCCCGCGCCGGACAGGGACCAAGACAATCACCATCGCTGGCTGTATCAGTAATAATTTTAAGATTAGGATCAGCTAAATCAATAGTCACTATATCAGCCCGAAAAACACCGGCAGTTGTAGTAACATACTTAATCTGGTAGCTACTATATTCATCAATGGCTTCATCTAGGCTAGATTTATGAATCCTCGCTAAATTTTTTCTAGTAATTCCTAGTCCTAACTCACGCATAATACGAAAAGCATCATCGGGCCGACCTAAATAATAGCGACGTAAATTGGGAGGATTGACATACCAAGCTTCACCATCATTTTCAACATCTAGTAAAATACGACCTGCTACTCTTTGAGTTAATAATAAATTATAAGAAGAAGTCGCGGTACTACTAGTAGCTGACCAATCCACGGCTGCCGTAGAGGAAGGAATTTGCGCTAATTCTTGAGCTGTAATCCCTAACCCAAGCTCACGCATAATACGAAAAGCATCATCGGGCCGACCTAAATAATAGCGACGTAAATTGGGAGGATTGACATACCAAGCTTCACCATGACGCTCTACATCTAAAAGAATTCTCCCAGACAACTGTTGGGCTAAACTAGCCGCCTGACTTATTAAAGGCAGTGATAAACCAATAACAATAATCAATATAGTAAAAAAATATTTATTAGGGCAATATTTAAGTTTCATATTCCTGTTTAGCTTAAAATACAGTATAATTACTTAATAATTTATACCATCTTTTTCCCTATGAGTAAACCTCGCTTTTCCTATCTAGTCCTCTTAATGATTCTCTCCATTATTGGTTTGATGCCACATTTACTGCAGGCCACAAGTCCAGTGGCCGGCAAAATATTGCTAGCTGTGGAAAGTCACGGTGAAGCATGGTATGTGAATCCTGCCGATGAAAAAAGATATTATCTTGGACGTCCCGACGATGCTTTCGCTATCATGCGCCAGTTAGCCATTGGGGTTAGCAACAATGACTTTAATCTATTAGAACAAGGCAAATTACCTCCCGCTAAAGTAAATAAATTACTCGGGCGTATTATTATTAAGCCAGAAGACAAAGGCAAAGCCTATTATTTTGAACCGCAGAAGAAAAAACTATATTATTTAGGCCGGCCAGCAGATGCTTTTGAAGTGATGAAACAAACGGCCGTCGGGGTAACTAATAATTATCTCAGTCACCTACCAATAGGCTCTCTCACTGTTTCACCGACAGTAAATCCAACCACCACTACTCTTACTGTCTCCCCCATTACTAAAACCTGGCGCTGGCTATGGAACGGTCAGGAATATTCTATTAGTCTTACTTTGTCTACTTCCACATATAAATACTTTGCCCAAAAACCTAAAGTTTTTTTGTACACCGGCAGCTTACCGGCCAATTGGCAGGAACAATATTATGGCCAATTTCTTGCTGACCCTCTTCAGGATAAAATTATTGCCCAAATTGTTGAACAATTACAAAATGAAGCTAAAATTCATAACCTTAAAAATGATCAAATTGCCGACTTAGCGGCGGCCTTTATCCAATCTATTCCCTATGATGAAGTCCGCAGTCAAAGAATTACCGCCAATCCTAATAGTACTAGCCCTAATTATCCTTATGAGACCCTATTTCTTAACCGCGGTGTTTGTGCAGACAAAACTTTACTAGGCTGGTTAATTTTCCGTCAGCTAGGCTATGGAATAAGTATAATGGCCTACCCCACCGCTAATCATATGGCCCTAGGTATAGCCTGCCCCCCGAATAATGCCAACTACTCCAATGGTTATTGTTATCTTGAGACGACTCAATTCTACCATATTGGCCTTATCCCCCAAACAATTAGCGGACAAGCTGAGCTCTCTACCACCTCACTTCCCAGCTTACAACCTCCTAGCGCTCTGGCCAACCCGCAATTCTTGCAAAAAATCCCTGGACAAGTATATAATGGCCTATCTGAGTTAAAACTATTAATTAACTCATTACAAGAACAATTTAACCTTAAAGAACAATTAGAGACTGAACTAGAGACAATGTGGCCCGCTATCCAGAGTAAAAACAGGGCTATTCAAGAAAGCGAGGCTCATCTTAATGAACTAAAAAACGCCGGTCAGATAAGAGAATATAATGAAGCAGTACCAGCCCATAACCAGTTAATACAAGAATACGAAGTGCTAAGACTACAATACAACCAAAAAATTAGTCAATTCAATCAAGCCGTAGAAGAATACAATAGAATTCTTAACCTGATCCAGCCCGGCCAAAATATTAAATAATAATAAAATCCCATGAAGCAATCCCCCGCCCTTACTCAATCTACATCCGAATTAGAACATATGGAAAATTCTTTAAAACAATTAAACGACAATCGTTTTGAAAATGTAGAGATTGAGGAGCCGGTACAAAAAATTTTAGATAAGTTAATTAAAGCTAATTTTGAGGCCTATATTGTTGGAGGCTGTGTCCGTGACTTAATAATGGGCCGAGAGCCTCATGACTGGGATATTACCACCAACGCCCGGCCGGAAGATGTTCTAGCTTTATTTAAAAAGAGCAAATATGAGAATGACTTTGGCACAGTGCTCGTGCCCTACCATGATAAAGATAAAACCCAAGTCGTTGAAGTAACCACTTACCGCAGTGAAGCTAATTATGATGACCACCGCCATCCTAGCGAAATAAAATTTGAAGATAAGTTAGAAAAAGACCTAAGTCGCCGCGACTTTACTATTAATGCTATGGCCATGGACAAAGATGGCCAAATTATTGATTACTATGGCGGACAGGAAGATATCCAACAAAAAATTATTCGTGCCGTTGGTGATCCCCTAGAACGCTTTAAAGAAGATGCGCTCCGCCTGATGAGAGCAGTTCGTTTTAGCGCCACCCTAGGATTTACAATTGAACCACAAACCAAAGAGGCTATTAGCAAACTAGCAGAAAGTATTACTTTGGTAGCTAATGAACGAATCCGCGATGAACTCATTAAAATTATTGCTAGTCCTAATCCTTATGAAGGTATGTACCAGCTTCATGACACTAAACTGCTCCAATATATTTTACCCGAATTAGAGGCTGGCTATGGTATTCCCCAAAACCGCCATCATATTTATACTATTTTTGACCACAGCTTGCTATCTCTTAAATATTGTCCCAGTAAAGACTATCTAGTAAGATTAGCTGCTCTATTTCATGACATTGGCAAACCGCAAGCTAGAAAAATTATTAACGGCCAAATAACTTTCTATAACCATGAATATATTAGTGCCAACCTCACTAAAAACATTATGACCCGACTACGGTTCCCCAAGGACGATATTAACCGGGTAACTAACTTGGTGCGCAACCATATGTTTTACTATAATGTTGGCGAGGTAACAGAAGCCTCAGTGCGCCGTCTCATTGCTAAAACGGGCGAACAAAATTTAGCTGATTTAATTGATTTGCGGATTGCTGACCGCCTGGGTTCAGGTACAGCTAAAGCCAAACCATATAAGCTAAGGCACCTAGAGTATATGTTTGACAAGGTCCGCCATGACCCGATTTCAGTGAAAATGCTAAAAATTAACGGCACTGACTTAATGAAAGAATTTAACTTACGACCTGGTCCACAAATTGGGGCTCTCTTAGATGTCCTACTGGCTAACGTAATTAATGATCCTAAACTCAATGAACCCTCTACCCTGCTAGCGATGGCCAAGCCCCTGCTCAACCTAAATCTAGACGAGTTGCGTCAACAAGCCAAAAATATTATTGACGAAGAACGTCAGACAGAAGATAGACGTATTAGACGACAACATCGAGTTTAAACTTGACGAAACATCATTTTATTGATTGAATAAAATTGGGCTTATGGTCTAGTGGTACGACACTGCATTCGCATTGCAGAGACGCGAGTTCGATTCTCGCTAAGTCCAC
>JAKJDQ010000015.1 GCA_022705845.1 Patescibacteria group bacterium
TGGATGACTGCCTGGGCAAGCATTTCGGGCTCAGCCCGCTCCACTACCAGGGCGGTTTCTCCCGGCAGAAGAAAATCAGCAGTTAATGGACTTTTAGGAACAATGATTGGTAGTCCCACTAACATAGCCTGCAGTAAACGTTGCCAAGCCTGAGATTCTCCTGTTTCCAATTCTATAATTCCATTTAGGCTATACAACCATTTATCTAACGGCTCCTGGCGACCGACAAACCAGGCCAAATTAGCTAAATCAAGCTCTCGTGCCAATCCTTGAAGCTCTTTACGCTTAGGACCATCACC
The DNA here is from genome assembly GCA_022705845.1 of Patescibacteria group bacterium. Lineage (GTDB taxonomy): Bacteria > Patescibacteriota > Patescibacteriia > Patescibacteriales > Patescibacteriaceae > UBA1359. Next base: position 300 of record JAKJDQ010000015.1, read on the forward strand.
AATAATCACTAATTGGACGCTGGGGATAACTGACAAGACAATTTTAAGAGAGCGTAATAAAATTTCAGTAGGACGAGTAATGGTTAAATCAACTACCGCCCCAATAACAAAATAAGGCTTGTCTGACTGCTCTTGTTTATTAAGGGCTAAATTAGAAAATAAATTTGTCTGGTTAAGGTGCCGCTTAGGGTCAATGGCGGGCAAGAGGAGATGGCAATTATTAAGCGATTGTCCCTGAAGATGAAGATGATCTACTAAGTGGCGGCCAAAAGTAATAATTTTTACCTTGGTCGCCTGACGATGGTAATATTGTAAAAGCCAACTAGGTAAAGATAATTTAGCGTCTTCTGGAAGCTCTAGCCACACCACTGGTAAGCCTAGACGACGCGCCGGTCCGGTGAGCAGCAGCTTATCTAGCCAGGAAAGACAAATAAGCCCATCAAGCGAATACTGATTAACAAATTTAGCTAGACGCCGCCGCATACTTAACTTGCGCCACGGTAAAGTTAAACCTATCCAACAGGGATTTGGACTAGTTTTATGGGTAATAAGATAAAGCGGCCAAGTCTGAGCTGACCAATAATGAGTCAGGGGTCCATCAATGGACCATAGGACTGACCGACCATCAGCCCAAGTAGTTAGAAGCTCATAAACCAATGACTGATCTTTTTGGCTAAAATTAGCAATAAGCGGTTGCTTCATAATTTACTCGTTAGGTTTAAACACTGATTGTATTTTAGACCAATTAACAACCTTAAGTCCAATTAGACTAAGACCATATACTAAAGCGCCCAGCAAAATCGTAATTAATAAATTAACAATACTCTGGCTAGCCCAATGACGGCAAGGCCAGATGGCGAGGGCCATAAAAAGATTAGCAATCAATAATTTTATACTAGCTACACTGGGCCAACGCCAATGAATTATTTTTTTAGCTTTATAGCCAGCTAAAATAGCCACCAAAAGCTCGCTATATACTGTAACTATAGCCGCACCCCAGTAGGACCAATGACGAATCAGTAAATAATACGCCGGCACAGCAGTAATAGCTACAAAAAAATAAGGACGCACCATAATCTGCTGGCGGTTAATGGCAATAAGAAGATGATTAAAAAGACAACCCATAAAAATACCGGCCAAAGCCACCAAAAGCAGGGCTAAAATAGGCCCAGCGGCACTAAATGATGTCCCGGCGATCAGCTGAACGATTGGATTAGATAAAATTTGCCCCCCTATTATTAGGGGAGAAACTAAAATTAATAAAACAAGCAGGGCGGTGTTAATCAAAAAATTAAATTTCTGGCGATCGCTAGTGGCCCAAGCTCTAGTAAGCAAAGGTAAAAGCAAGCCAATAAATAAAAAGGGCAGGCTGGTTAGAACATCAATTACTTTATAGGCTACCCCGTAAAGGCCGACCGCCGCTTCACTCTGCCACCAGCTTAAAAACAGGATATCAGTCCGTAAATATAATAAATTAAGAATAATGGTAATGGCTAACGGCCAAGAACGCTGCGCAATTTTACGCCACCAATCTGCCTGATAATCTAACCGAATCTTTATCCTCCTAGCGCTTAAAAGCCAAGCTAGCCCAAAATTAACCATGCTAGAAAAAGTAGTAGCCGCGGCAATACCAATAAGACCCCAATTTAAATAATTACTTAAAACCAAACCACCTAGCCATAATAAACGACCGGTCACTTCAGCTATCATTAGATAGTCAACTTTTAGCTCACTTTGCAAAAGACCTGTCAGAATTTGGTTAAGGGCAATAAAAAAATAAGAACCAGATAAAATTGCTAGGATAAACCATAGTTCGCGGTAATATGGCAAACAAGCGGCAACAAATAGGCTAATAATAATAATTGCGCCAGCCGTAAATAACCGAAATCCAAAAAGATTATTAAGAATAGTCTGTCTATCTTCAGGCCGTTCGTTAATCATCTGCGCCGTAACCATTGTCAACCCTAAATCAGCTAGGACGGCAAAAATACCCAAAAAATTACTTAGGGCAGTATAGCGGCCAAAACCTTCTACCCCTAAATAACGAGCAATTAAGGCTACACTTATTATTCCTAGAACAATAGAAATAGCCTTGCCAATAATTTGGACTAAATTATTATAAGCAAATTTCCTAGCTAGCGACATGCTGTTGTTTTTTAAACGGTCATTAGATATAATAACTATATCACAATATCTTAAAAAACCAATTATGTCCAAAAAAATCACGCAAGTTTTAGCTAAAGGTCTCGCTTTGTTAATTATTATCTTTAATGCTTGGCCAATTCTAACCGCAGCCCAAATTTTCTCACCAGAAGGACAAACGGGATTAACCACCATCGGCGAAGAAGCCTATGGCGCTTCAACCCCTAAAGATGTCCGCATAGTTATAGCCGATACTGTCCAAATTATTCTTGGACTAATAGGTATTATCCTTATCGTCTTAATGATTATTGCCGGTATCCAATATATGACTGCCGGCGGTAAACAAACCACGGTAGAAAATGCTATAAAACGAATCAAAAATGCTTTCATTGGACTTATTATTGTCCTATTTTCTTATGCTGTCACTGTCTTTATTATTCAACAATTAAATCTCACCATCAATACGTCAACAACAACCTAATTTGCTCCGCGGATAGCTTGCAGAACAAAATTAATAATGGTATAGGAGCTAAAAATAATCACCAAACCAATAGCGGTATAGACAATAATAGATTTGGCTTTGGCAATTTTAGTTTCATTGCCACCAGCTATAATCATACTTATACCGCCATAAACTAAAAGCAACAGAGATAATGCTCCCACAATACCTAAAATATTTTTTATTATTATACCAATATAGGAACTGCTTTCTAGAATATTGTCAATGGGAAGTGGATTATCTAAACTAACGCTTTGGGCTGCAACCATAAATGGACAACTCAAAACTATTACCAATAAACAGAGACAAACAATGATCTTATTTAACATATAGTTATCAATTAAGAAGAGGGCACAACAGTGGTTAATATAAAGTTAACAACAGTATAGGAGGTAAAGATTAGCACTAAGCCAATAACTGTCCAGACTATAATATTTTTGGCTTGTGTAACTCTTTTTTCTTTACCGCCAGCCGTCATCCATAAAATACCAGCATAGGTCATCATAATAATCGTTAAAGAACCAGCTAAACCAAGCAAAGTCCTAATAACATTGCCAATGGTTGCAGTTGGCGTCGCAGTTATAAGGCTAGAAAAATGGGGCAAACTGCTTTCTACGGGTTTCTCATTATTTGAGGGCCCAGCTGACGGAGTCTGGGGTGTCACAGACGCTGGCATATAACAACACTTCTTTCCATCAGTACAATATTGGTCGCCCCCTCCATCATGTTCAGGATAATTGTTATTACAACTAACCAAACATCTAGCCGCACCAGCGCTTTTTAAATCATGAGTAGTACAGGTACCACAACATTTGGGGGTGTTTACATTATTCTTCTTACAACCAGCATCACCCCTACTATAAGAAACCATATATGTATCATTGCATGCTGAGAGGCACTGGGCCGTATTAGCGCCTGGAACAGCATCTTTACAGGTTACTGCCTTAGTGACTACTGGCACAACCGCCAATAAAACGCAGCTAGAGAAAATAATACACCGGAAATATTGTAATTTGGTCATAATATAACGAGTTGTATATATTATAACAAAGCACTAAATAAAAAACAATTTTGTAGTCCCTAGGGGAATCGAACCCCTGTTATCAGGATGAAAACCTGGTGTCCTAACCACTAGACGAAGGGACCATAAAATTATTATAACGGAAGAAGTTAAGCTGTCAAGCTAGACTTGAATCTAAACCTTAATCGTTGATAAAATAATAACATGAAAATTTTAGCTATTGAAACCAGCTGCGATGAAACAGCCGCAGCGGTAGCTCGGGCTACCGCCAATCGTATTATCATTGACAGTAATATCGTGGCTTCACAAATAGATATCCACCAAGTCTTTGGTGGCGTGGTTCCAGAAGTAGCAGCCCGGGAACATGTTAAACAAATCTTACCTGTCATTGATCAAGCCTTGCTCGCCGCTGGATTAAAGCCATCAAGGGCTAGCCAAGAGTTAGATGGCTTAGCCGTTACTGTCGGACCAGGCTTAATGACTTCTCTTTTGGTGGGGGTAGAAACTGCTAAAGCATTAGCTCTAGCCTGGAATTTACATCTTATACCTATTAATCATATTGTCGGCCATATCAGTGCTAATTTTATTAATCATAACCTAAATAGTATAAATTTCCCTCTCCTGACTTTAACTGCTAGCGGAGGCCATACTAATTTACTGTTAATGCATAATCCTATTCATTACCAGATGGTAGGACAAACTTTAGATGACGCCGCCGGGGAAGCTTTAGACAAAGCAGCCAATCTTTTAGGTTTAGGCTACCCAGGAGGACCAAAAATAAGGAAAATGGCTAAAAAATTTACCGAGCAACATCGTCCCCCTACCATTAAGCTACCCCGCCCAATGTTAAGAAGGACAGATTATAATTTTTCTTTTTCTGGCCTGAAAACTGCTTTATTATATATAGTCAGAGAAGACCATAATTGGCAAAATCATATTGCTGAATATGCTTATGTTTTTGAAGAAGCGGTAGTTGAAGTTTTAGTTAGAAAAACTATTAAGGCGGCTAGAGACTTAAAGGTTAAAACCATTGCCCTGGCAGGCGGTGTTTCAGCCAATGAACGTTTGCGGTCTGACCTTAAAAGCGCGGTGCAACAACAATTACCCCAAGTTGATTTACTTTTGCCCAACATGGATTATACTACAGACAATGCCGCGATGATTGCAGCGGCTGGGCTACTGAAAGCGCGAGCCGGCCTAACTCAAAATATAGAAAACATTATTGCCCAACCTAATTATCCTGTAAAATAAATTTAATTTATAATACTAAAACTATGAGCGACGAAGACATAAAGAGATTAGTAAATATCCTAAAAAATGAAGATCTTTATACCTTTGAGCAAAAGTGTAAAGAATTCTTCTACAGCCATAGCTATGAATTTTCAAGTATTGACCAAAATAATCGCGACTTTATCATTAATTTCTTAAAAAATCACCGCAATGATGTTGTTAGTTACGGCGGCATCCCTGGCTATAAGCTAGACAATGAGCTCTACAAAATCCATGGCGAGTTATCTAAATATGGCCTCAGCGAGCTAGATTATAATAATCTTAAAAAAATAGCCAATTATTTTCGTTGCTAATCGGTTAATAATTGTAGAACTTCATCACGCTTGACGGCCATTATTTCTGGTGTTTTAGCCTCTAAACTAAATCTTAATAAGGGCTCAGTATTAGAAGGCCGAACATTAAACCAAAAATCAGGATAAGTAACTGTTAAACCATCAAGATAATCAAGCTGCCCATCACTATAACGTTCAGCGATTAATTTTATTTTAGCTGCCGGGTCATTAACCCGCCGGTTAATTTCGCCTGAATGATAATATTTTTTGTAGGGTTTAATAAAATCAGCCAGAGTCTCCCTGCTCTGGGATAAAGCTTGCAGTAATTTAATCATAATAACTCCGGGCACTTCATAACAGCCATGCTCCATATTTAAGAAAAAATGGCCTGATGACTCAGCAGCAAAATAAGCCCCGGATTCAAGCATTGCTTCCTTAATTAAAGAATGGCCAACCTTGGTCACTAGGGGTTGCCCGCCACTGGCAATAATTGTCTCAGGAGTAATTTTACCTGGCCTTATATCATAAGCAATGATGGCCCCGGGCCGTTCAGCTAAAAATATTTTGGCCATTAAAGCTCTAAGAATACCTGGCTCTATGGGTTGCCCCAGATTATCCACAAAAAATATACGGTCAGCGTCTCCATCGGTAGCAATGCCTAAATCAGCTTGTTGCCCCAAGACCATCTGACAAAGCGGTTCTAGATTTTCAGGTTTTAACGGATCAGATTCATGATTAGGAAAAGAGCCATCTAACGGCCAATTCATCCGAATTAAAGAAATATTTGGATAGAGGGCTAACAATTTTTCTATATAAGGACCACCCATGCCATTAGCCGGGTCAGCCACTATCTTAAAAGGCTTAAGCGGCTGAAAGCCAGCTATGGTTGATTCATAAGCTATATGTTGTTCCAAAATATTATCTATCTTCAAAATAGTACCCGGTTGTTTAGCTGGAGTAAATTTCCTATTAAGCACTAAATCTTTTAATTCAGTAAGGCCGGTATTTTCACTCACTGGCCGGGCCCGGTCACGAACAATTTTAAAGCCATTATAATCTTTAGGATTATGCGAGGCAGTAATCATAAGGCCGCCATCAGCCCGTTCATTGGCAACCGCAAAGTAAAAACTAGGAGTAGCACATAAGCCAATGTCTATAATCTCTGCCCCGCCATCTAAAAGGCCACAGGATAAAGCTTGGTGTAATTCAGGAGAAGATAAGCGCATATCATGCCCAATGACTACAGATAAATTGTTAGTAGATAACTCCCGAGAACGCCAATTAGTATAGGCTAGGCCCAGGTCATAGGCCAAGGTTTCGTCAAAATCCTGGCCGTAAATACCACGAATATCGTAAGTTTTAAAAATACTGGGTTGAATTTGCATAATAAAATGAAACTAAAATAATTAATGCTTAATTTTTTGATTAGTATGAGATTTCAAAAACACTTGTTCCACTACTCCAACACCCCACCAAGTACTGAGCAACATTATCGCTCCACCAATAATTGGTAACCAGCTGATTGCCACTATAATAGTTGTCCCCAATAAAAATGACCATAAATGACTTTTAGCTCGGGGCATAATCTTTAACCCCAGCCAATAACCAGCAACTAATCGGCCAACATACAGTAGAAACAACCAAATAATTAACAGCATCAAAGATAATGGCAAGCCAATAACAGTAAAACCGACAATTAGAGCGGCTAAAGGTAAAAGGCATAAAGTAATAAAACCATAAAGACAAGCTAAAACAGGTTTAGTGGTCCCAGTTTTAATTAATTTATCTCCTAAATTGGGCCAGAGACTATAAAAAACCAGAGCAACAATCAACAGCATAAACAAATGCACCAATTTAGACCACCACCAGCCAATTCTAGCTGCCCGTTTTTCTTGAGCTGTGGCTACTTTATGGACGACCTCGCCATTGATATGAGCTTCGTCAGCTATTTGCGCTGGCCGTTCAGCCTGATAGGTTAAACCGGCACCAATCTCAGCTGCCGGGTCAATAACTAATTTAGATGCTCCTCCTGATAATTCCCTTAAGTCTATGGGGGACTCATAATGACCGGCTAATTTAGCTTGGCCATATAATCCATGTACCGCTTTCTTATAACTTCCCTGGCTTTCTAAAATAAAATTAGCTAACAGGGTCTCTCCCTTAATTTCACTATGTTCACCCAATAATAATTGGTAGCCAGACAACATAGCATTGCGGCCAATGGGACCATCTATCTGCACATTATTACCGAATAACCGCACACTGCCGCCAACTGGCGCTTTTATATTAATATGTTCCGCTAGACAAATAATATCACCGGCAACCGGCTGATTAACAAACACGTTATTACCTAGACAAATCAAATCATCTGGCAACGGCGCATCTATGGTAATCTGCTGACCCAAAGCATAAGTTACCCCATCTAATTTATCGGCTGGGCTAAAAATAACTTCATTGCCCGTTCGGCCAACAAAAGCCTGAGTGGCCAAAGGAGTCACTAATACTCCTAAAGATAATAGCCATATTAATAATTGCCTTGTTTTTACCATATAATTATGATTAAATAAAAAGATAAAGACTTTATTAAAATTATTATATCATTAGAATGATGAATATCAAAGAAAAAAATAGACAAGAGGAAAATATTATCCGCAGTTTAACGGCTGAACGGCCCCAAAACACTAAAGAATTAGCTCAATGGAAACGCCGGCTGTCCCAAGAAACTGGCCAGCCGATTATTAGCAACAATCAACTATTAGCTGCCTATTTTAACCTTATACCTCCGAATAAGGTTGATCCGGACATAGTCCAACTTCTTAAAAAACGAGCCATTCGCACCATGTCTGGCGTAGCTCCAGTGGCTATCTTAACTAAGCCCTATCCTTGTCCCGGCCACTGTCGTTATTGCCCTCAGCAAGCTGATGTACCCACTAGTTATTTAGCTAATGAGCCAGCGGTTATGAGAGCCCGCCATTGTCATTATGACCCCACAAAACAAATCCACTATCGTCTTCGAGCTCTCATCGCCAATGGGCATCAACCAACTAAAATAGAATTAATTATTATCGGTGGTACCTGGTCATATTTACCTAAAAAATATCAATATTGGTATGTGGCTAATTGCTACGCGGCGGCCAATACTTATGGAAAAACTATTAGACGCTACCGGCAAAATTTAAGTTTCAACCAATTAAAAAAAGCTTTGGCTAAGGAACAAACCATCAACGAATCAGCTGACTACCGCCTTGTAGGTTTAACCCTAGAAACTAGGCCTGATTGTTTAACCCCTAAAGAACTGGCACGTCTGCGGGAATTCGGCTGTACCCGGGTAGAAATTGGCGTCCAAATTATTGATGATCGCATCCTCCATCTTAATCAGCGAACTACCACAGTAAAAGACATTGTTCAGGCCACTAAACTGCTGCGTGATTGGGGATTTAAAATTACCTATCACCTTATGCCAGCCCTGCCAGGTTCTAGCCCAGATCATGATATTGCTATGTATAAAAAATTATTTACTGACCCGCGTTTTCAGCCCGATCAAATAAAATTTTATCCCACGGTAGTGGTTAAGGGCAGTAAATTATATGAAGATTGGCTAAAAGGACAATATAAACCATATAGTGATAATGAACTAATAAGAGTTATAAAGAGCTGTAAAATGGCTACTCCACCCTATGTGAGAATTGTAAGATTAATCCGTGATATTCCTAAAGAGTCTATTGAGGCCGGAAATAAAATTACTAATCTACGACAAATTATCCAACGTCAAGGAGTACAATGTCACTGTATCCGTTGTCGGGAGGTTAAGGATAAAGCTGTTGATTGGTCCAACCTGCAATTAGTAACCCGCCGCTATAGAGCTGGTGATGGCCAGGAATATTTTTTAAGCTGGGAAAGTCCTGATCAATCTATCCTTTTTGGCTTTTGTCGACTATATCTACCCAAACAGCCAGCTAATAATCCTGACCTAAATAACTGCGCCCTTATTAGGGAACTCCATATTTATGGAATATTACAGCCTCTGGGTAGCCAAGGGCAGGTCCAGCACCGGGGATTAGGACAAAAATTACTGGCTCAGGCAGAAAAAATTGCTCAAGAGCATCATTATTCTAAGGTGGCTATCATTTCCGGAGTTGGTGTCCGTAATTATTACCGTAAATTTGGCTATCGTCTTAGCCATACTTATTTAGTTAAAGCTGTGTTATAGTAATAAATATAAAAAAAATAATACAACAATATGTTTAACCCAGAACAATTTTGGCAAACTCTGCCTGAGCGATCAGAAAAAAGAAAAACCCTAAATAATGAAAACTACCGCCAGGGAGTATTAAAGAAAGCACGAGAGGCTATAAACATTGACCGCATTAACCCTTACAATTTTGTTGACTTATACGGACAAGAGGCAGTTGCCGCTGACATTAAATGGACCAAAGAAAGACAAGCCTATTTTCAAACCCATAATTCAGAAAGTGAAATTTGGCACAAGGAAGTAGCCGATATTCTAGAGGCTATTTTGCACGAACAAATTGAACAAAACAATTACTTTGGCGACCGTGTTTGGACTATTAAAACTTGCGACTATGATGACTACTACAATCATATTGATTCTCTTTTAGAAATACGTCATCCGGAACGTCGTTTTGCTAATTATTCCGGCTTAGCCCTAGACGTAACCTCGGCTAGTAGGTTAGAGGCGCTAGAAAAAAAGATAAGACGGATATTTAAGTGTATAAAAAGTGGACAATTAGCTAAAATAAAATATTTTCAGTCAGATTTTCTTAATATCCGTGGTGAAAAAAGCAATATTCCTCTTTTTGTCGTTGGTTGTGATATCCACCACACTGAAGAATTAGCCAAACTTTGGGATGATGGCTGCGAGCGCATTTTAGCTCAACACCCCATTCAAGTAGCTTTACTAGATCAAATTACACGCCAAGCTCAAATCTATTATGATTATGCCCGGCACAATAATCAAATAGAGGTGGCTAATCAATACCAAGAAATTTTGAGGGAATTTAAGGCCATTATTCGTGAACGCCAACCAATTATTACTGATATTAAAAAACGGCCAGAAAATCAAGAATTCTTTCAGAGCGATGTCATGCTCAATAATTTAGAAAATATCCTGGATAAATATGACAAATACTATCAAAGACCAAACAGTTCTCCGTCTCATAGCCGAAGAAAGTAAACGGCAGATCGATGAGCTGGAATTAATTGCTTCAGAAAATTATGCCTCCCCGGCAGTGCTAGCCGCTCTAGCTACGCCTTTAGCAAATAAATACAGCGAAGGCTATCCGGGGAAACGTTATTATGGCGGTAATCATATTATTGATGAAGTAGAAAATCTGGCTATTGAGCGAGCTAAACAATTATTTAAGGCTGAGCATGTTAATGTCCAGCCGCTATCCGGCTCGCCAGCCAATTTAGCTGTATATCTAGCCTTGTTACAACCAGGTGATACTGTCCTGAGTCTTCGCCTAGATCATGGCGGTCATCTATCTCATGGCCACCCCATGAATATCTCGGGACGCCTATTTAATTTTGTACACTATGAAGTTGACCCCCAAACCGGCTACCTAGATATGGACCAAATTAGAAAACAAGCTAAAGAAACAAAACCTAAACTAATTGTAGCTGGTTTTAGCGCCTATAGCCGAGAAATTGATTGGGTTGGTTTTCATAATATTGCCTTAGAAGTTGGCGCCTACACTTTAGCTGATATTTCTCATACAGCCGGCCTCATTGCTGGTGAGCAGCTAATAAACCCTGTCCCCTTTTTTGATGTGGTTACTACCACAACTCATAAAACTTTACGCGGACCGCGAGGGGCAATAATTATGTGTCAGACTAAATTGGCTAAAAAAATCGACCAGGCCGTCTTCCCTGGCTTACAAGGCGGACCCCACGATAATGTCACCGCCGCTAAAGCCATTGCCCTAGGAGAAGCTCTAGAACCAAGCTTTAAAGAATACGCTCATCAAGTTATTGCTAATGCCCAATTTCTAGCTAAAAAATTACAAGCAGCAGGATATTCCATAGTGTCGGGCGGCACCGACAATCACCTTATGATTATTGATTTAAGACCCCAGAATATTACCGGCCGGGAAGCAGAATTAGCCCTAGAAAAAGCTGGTCTATCAACATCACGCTCTACTATTCCAGGCGACCCCCGACCGCCATTTAATCCTTCCGGCCTCCGCCTGGGCACTGCCGCAGTAACCACTAGGGGCTTTAAGGAAAAAGAAATAGAACATATAGCTATCTGGTTTGATCAGGCCCTAAAGAGTCGAGATAATAACCAAACATTAGCTGCTATTAAACAACAAGTAGCGGATTTAGGCCGTCGTTTACCCCCGCCACAATATTATTGAACCTATTATGACTCAACATCTTATTAATGGCCACGAGCTAGCTGAAGAGGTTAAAGATTCTATTGCTGATTTTGTCTATAGCCTCCAAGGGCCACGTCCCAATTTGGCCATTGTTTTAGTTGGCAATCGCCCTGATTCCGAACTTTATGTCCAACTTAAACAGCAGGAAGCAAAAAAGGTGGGGATTGATACTCACCTATACCGTTGTCCTGAAAACATCACCGAGTTAGAATGTAAAACTCTAATTAATTTCTTAAACGACGATCCCTTAATTGACGGCATCTTAGTTCAATTACCATTACCCGACCATCTTAATAGTGATGCTATTGTTAATACTATTAAGCCGGATAAAGATATTGACGGCTTTACAGTTATAAATTTACAGAAACTACTAAATGACGACCCCTCAGCCATTATACCCCCAGTCTTTGGCGTAGTATTAAAAATTATTATTGAAAAACAAGTGGATTTAACCAATAAACACACGGTCATCTTGGGTAATTCACCCATTTTTAGTGATAATTTAGCCCGGCTGCTTCAAAAGCAAGGAGCAACAATAAATATTTTTCATCGAGTTAATCAAGCGGCCAATCAAGCCATAGAAAAAGCTGATCTCCTAATTTCTGCCTTAGGACAACCGCTTATAGTAAAGCCCAAACAATTACCAGAAAATTATCTTATTATTGACATTGGTATTACAAAAAAGAAACATAAAGTCTACGGAGATGTGGACTTAAAAGCCATAAATCCTGCCATCAATGGCTGGGCTACTCCGGTTCCGGGTGGTGTAGGACCGCTTACTATTGCTATGGCCTTATATAATACTTTGTTACTTTACCAACAACACCATGTCCAACCACGAGAAACTAAATAATGTTTTAAAAAATTATTTTCATTTTACTAAACTACGTCCTGGCCAAGAGCTAGCTATTATTAGCGCTCTTCAAGGACAAGACACAATAGTCATTATGCCCACGGGCGGTGGCAAATCATTATGTTTCCAATCGCCTGCCCTTATTCTCCCGGGTATAACAATGGTCATTTCGCCACTTATTGCTCTGATGAAAGACCAAGTTGATCATCTTAACGCTCTGGGTATACCAGCTACTTTTATTAATAGTTCCCTTACCGCCGATGAAGCCAGTGAGCGTCTACAAGGGGCACTAAATAAAAAATATCGCCTTATTTATATCGCTCCAGAGCGTTTTTATAATCAATCTTTTTTTAAGGCCGCGCAACAACTGCCAATTAGCTTAATAGCTGTCGATGAGGCCCATTGTATTAGTCAATGGGGACATGATTTTAGACCTAGCTATTTACAACTTAAAAAATTCATTGCCGCTCTAGGGCGACCCCCGATTATGGCTCTAACAGCTACCGCTACGCCAGAAGTCCGCGAAGACATTATTAAACAATTAGACCTACATCAACCCCAGGAAATTATTACTGGTTTTGCTCGGCCTAATTTAAACTTTGAGGTAATAAGCACTGCCGATAGTCAAAAAAGAGAAATTGTCCTTGAAACTATTCAACAATATCCTAATGCTAGCGGCATTGTTTATGTCAGTACCCGCCAACGAGCTGATGAACTAGTACGTTATCTACAAAGTTATCATATAGCGGCGATAGAATATCATGCTGGACTTAGTAGCGGTGAACGTCAGGCACTACAAAATACCTTTATGAATGGAAGGGCTAAGGTAATTGTCGCCACTAATGCTTTTGGACTAGGTATTGACAAACCAGACTTACGTTTTGTCATCCACTATGATATGCCAGGCACTATTGAAGCTTATTATCAAGAAGCGGGCCGAGCTGGCCGCGATGGAAAACCCAGTCTTTGTCTCTTGCTTCACAGCCCCCGGGACCGTTATCTCCAAGAATTCTTTATTGCCGGAGACAATCCTCCTGTTGATTTAATTTTAAATATTTATGAATTTTTAAATACTTACCCTAATGATCATATTTTAATTACTTATAGCACTATTAAAAACGCCCTGGGACTGGATACTCCAGATCTAGCGGTTGGCACAGCTTTAAAAATCTTGGAGCGAGAAGGCTATTTAGCTAAAACTTATGAAAAAACTAGCCAAGCCATGATTCAGTTGGCCTCCAAAGATATTAAATTAGTTGATGGGCAAAAAGCCTTGGGCACTAAAGCTAAAAAATCTCTAGAAATCTGGGAGAAATTATATGACCGCTACAACGGCAAATTAAGAGCCGGCCTTTACATCAATTTAGATACTCTAGCTAGCAGTTTGGGCTATAAAAAGGATTCTCTAGCCAGACTATTAAAAAAACTAAACGACCAAAAAATAATAATTTATGAACCGCCATTTAAGGGAACAGAAATTACCTTATTAAAACGTTGTCCGCGCGAAGCAGTCAATTTAGACCATGAAGCCCTAAAGACTAAATTGGCCCTTGCTCAACATAAACTAGACCAGATGGAAAATTACGTCTATCATCGTGGCTGTAGACAGCAATATATTTTAAACTATTTTGGTGAACATCTCTCTGCTGGCTGCGGACAATGCGATTGGTGCAAAGGAAGCCTGAATACTTATCTGCCTAATTATCAACACAAAATATCACAACATGCACCGCACCATAAAAGCTCGTTTAATATCCAGCTAAGTACTAAATTAACGCAGCTGACCACCCTGGAACTATACCAAAAGGGCCTTAATCTTCAAGAAATAGCCCGAGAACGCCAACTGCAATCTGAAACTATTATTGAGCACTTCTGCTACTTGTTGGAAAAGGGGCTAATAACAAATATAGATCAATTAATTGATGAAAATATTGTAACTATGATCCAAGATTTATTAGCCCAAAAACCTCTGCTGACAACTAATGCCTTAAAGATTATTAAGGAACAATTACCAAGCTATGTTGATTGGGCTGACATTAAATTAACATTGGCTTACTTGCAAAATAATAAATCCCATGAACCAAAAGCGAGCTGATTATTTTCGACAAATAGTAAAAGAGAATTATCAAGAGATAGCTCCCGAATTTGCCGCTACTCGTAGCCGGCCACTATGGCCCAAATTACAAGAAATTATTG
>JAKJDQ010000016.1 GCA_022705845.1 Patescibacteria group bacterium
AAGCTGCCGACCTTTTTTCAACTGAAACGCTAGAAAAAATGGAGGCAGAAAAAGAAAAATATACCGATTTTTTAACTGGCTTGGGCAACAAACAGGCTCTTATGGAATATGGAACAAAACTATTGAGTCAAGAAAAACGCCAGCATAATCCTTGCTCGCTTCTAGTAATTGACATAGATCGCTTTAAGGAAATAAATGATTCTTACGGTCATGAGGCCGGTGATGCTACTCTACGACAAATTACCCAAGCTATCCGTCAATCAATTAGACAATCAGATTTTTGTTTTCGCTATGGTGGTGATGAATTTGTAATTCTTATAACTGATGCAGATATCCATCAGGCTAAAATAGTGGCTGACAAAATCCGCCAGACCATAGAACAAACCAAAATATTATTAAATAATCAGACAGGTGATAATGTTGCTATTGGTGCCACTATTAGCATCGGCTGCATTGATACTAATAGCCTCCCCGACTGGCTAGAGGATAAGGCTCCAGTAACTGACGATGCCATTCATAATTTAATTGGCATGGCCGACCAGGCTCTATATAAATCAAAAAAGAATGGCCGCAACCAAATCGCTAACTATTATGATTTTGCTGATGACAACAATCAATAAAAACCCTTTTATTTTTTCATCAAACCAATAACCCAACCTTCGGTATTGACTAAGGCCAAAACATCATTCTTACCAAAACTATAACCCCACCCCTTATTGGCTTTTTCTTTCTTAAATTCTGTCATGTAATGAACAAATTTTGCAAAGAAATAATTTTTAAACATACACACGGACAATAATACAGCTCACTCATTAAATGCCATTATTGGCAGTTTATAAGCTTTATGTCGCGTGGCATATTCGATGCGAGACTATTTCTAAAAGGTAAATTTACTATCGGACAGAAAACAGAAAGCATTTGGTTGGATATGCTCACTTTTAACAGCACACCACGCCAAAGATGTCGCTGCGAAAAAAATTTATCTAAAGCTAATAGTCACTAGGGTGTGCAAAAATCACAATAAGATTGGCAAAGGATATAAAAAGCCATTGAACAACGTTGGTATATTGAGTATAAAATATATGCACCCCTTAGTGTTTATTTACCTAAACAAGAAACGTAAGCACTGTAATTTGCTTGGCAAACATGATTCGTATAAGCCACATCCATTATATCATAACAAGAAATCAAAGGATCAGATAACAAAAACCAAAGTTACAATCTGCGGGAGAGACAAACGCCGATATGACCAGCCAGACCATTAGGATACCAATCATCGTAGCTCAGACCCTCGCTGTTGAACCCACCAAGATACACGAGATGGCCGTAGGGATCCAGGGACACCGACCATGTCAATTTATCAGTAAGCAATCTTTTATTATTAATATCATAATAAACCGCAAGATCATATATTGCCTCTGCCGATGTCTGTCTTGTTAGCTGAGTAATCTTTAGCTGCGAAAGTTCTTGAGCCGCTTCCGGCGGGTCTTCATCCATGAGTTTTACTATTTCTGCTTTTTTATCCTTAAACTCCGTTATCGCCTCAGCGTATTCTTCAGGAATATCTAAATCTTTAAATACCTCTTCCTTAAGAGTCTTAATAATGACCTCAGTTTGCTCCAGGTAATTTCTGCCCAAACTTTCTGGTAAAACATCTTTGGAAACCAAAGCCCATCCGGTTCGTGGTAATTCTTGTGTCAATAAATCTTTACAGAGCAAGTTCCTCCAACATTCAGGTGAAAATAATAAACGACCCTTCCCTTCATCTTGCCACTTTTTATCCAGCATGTCTGACATTGCTTTAATGGACATTGGTTCTCCTTCGGCTGTTTTATCTACACGCAAGATGAGCATCTGATTAAGGTTCTTGGCCCTTTCCAGCTCTTCAACTGAAAATGGAATGTCAGGAACATCTTCGATCTTTACACCAAAGACTTGCTCAATTTCCTTAGGTCCAAGAACATTTTCTTTTCCAAGTTTTTCAATAGCTACTTCAATGTGTTGGCCGATAGGTCCTTCTGCTATCTTTTCTTCTCCCTCTATTCCTCTGCGTTTTGAGTCAGCAACTTTAGGCTTGTATTCCACAAGTCTAATTAATTCTTCAAGTTTTTTTCTGTCCACATCACTCTCCAGTTTATTGGCATAATAATATCTTAAAGCCTGTTGGAAGGTTTCGTTAATGTCTCCATTATAAAATCGCAAAACAAAATCCCTTACACGACGTGGCTCCATACGATCATCATAAGTAAATGGCTGTGACTGATCTTGTGCAATTTTTCTGCTTTTCACAAGCTCCTTAGCTGCTTTATGAAATTCCTTATATTTCTCTAAAACTTCTCGCATGCCCGGAATTTCCGGCAATTGCTCAAGGGTTAAAGCATCCTCACGACTTTTAAGAAACATATCAGTAGTGATATGCTGCGATTCCGGCCCTGCTTTAAACAAGGCATCGGTTGAATAAGAAAAGGTGCTTACGGGTAATTCAGGTGGCATTTTTTTATAAACCCATCTGCGAAGTTGAGCTGGATCTAAGGGCTCGCGACCTAAATATCCTTTGCCAACTGGGTTCATTAGGGCGACAATTTTTGTCTTTTCTTTATTTACAGAAATAGACTCGGAAGCATCCTCAGAAAGAATCACGTCGCCTCCACGCTCAAGAGCGTCTAAAACTTCATGTAGACGTATAAGGATATTGGGGGCTGCCGAATTAAATTCATCTAAAATAATTATTTTTATCTTTCCTTCTTCCTGTCTTAGCCCGCTGGTTACTTTGCCGTCGGCAAAAATATATTCTGGATCTTCCGGCTTGTTTTTGTAAGGATTGGGAATATATCTACCCATTAAATCTTCGACATCAGTTGCTCCGTTCAGGTTGGCATAATGAACCTCGTAACCCAACTCCGCCGCCATTTTCCTTATGGTAGTGGTCTTACCCAAAGACGTACCCCCCTCAATAAGTAATGGCTCACCGTTCAAAAAGGCTACGGCGATATCCCGCTGTAAAGGTAATGCTACTTCTTTGTCATTGATAAAATCCTCGTATTGTTCTGTTTTAGGAACGAACTGGCTGTCTCTTACTTTAGCCTTTTCAAGCTTAACTCCTAAATAGGATATACTGGTTTCGGTTTCTATGATCGGCCTTAATTCATCAACAGTCTCCGTAGTCTTTTTAATTTCATTGGAAGATTTATCTTGGTCTGAAGTAAGAGCATTAAATTGTCTTTCTGGTGAATTCATAATGTTTATGATCTATAAGCAGGGCCAGAAGCAGATAGAAAATTGAAGCCCTTGGCTTGTAATTTATTTAAACTGTCTTGGTCGACGAGCAAGACAACAGCTGAATCTTTATAATTAGGAGAGAATATGTGCGACTGCATAATTTTTTTGTCAAAAATTTCGATTTGTCCAGTTGGATACTGAACAACAAAATCATAGACCTCCTTCTCCGTGTTTTGATTAATTGTAAAATACGTTTTTTTAACCTTTAAAATATCTGTGACATTGTCTGATTTATGAAAACCGAGATCATGCAAGATTTTTGCAAATTTTTTATATTCAATTTGATTATTGGCAATAACCAAACCCACCTCTTTTGAGCCTGCCAGTGACGAAAGAAACTTTTCAATTGATGTTTTATCGTTCGTTTTTGACATATGTTTGATAATTAAACAATACTAAAATTTATCATAATTGGCAACAACTTCCTCTATAAGATCAGCCAATTTTTCGGCCATCTCTTTAACCTCTACGTTGGCGATACTGTTTGGATAATACTCGCCAACATGCTCAGTTCCTTCACCAACACCAAGACCGATCAGTTTAATGTCGGTCTCTGCGAGGACTTTTTGAATAACTTTCCCTAATTCATATTTTGAACGAAGGTGCATTGCTGATTCTTGTGGCATTCCATCGGATAGAACAATTAAGAATTTTTGATCAGCTTTTTGGTGAGATAACCGCTCAGAAGCTTCTTCAAGAGCCCAGCCACTATCAGTATTGCAAGACCACTCATAATTATCAACCTCTTTAAGCATTCCACCCATATTTTCTCTTATTGGTTTTGACATAGGCTGGTCAAAATCTTTATATTCATAAATTCTAGTATTGAAACCAAGAATTTCAAAATTTATTGACAAACGATTCAATACTTCTGATAAAACAATAACTGCTTTAAAAGTTTCTTTAATTTTATTATCACAATCCATAGAAGCAGACAAATCTACAAGCAAGGATATTGCATAATCTTTTTCTTTGGGCAATTCGCGTTTTTGCCAAGCTTTGCTCTCCACTGTTGGAATTGACTTTGCTTTTTCTTGAATTCGTCTTTTGATATCAATGCGTTTGCCGGTTGTAAACCCAGTCTTCCACCCCTTAGCTTGTCTAGCCACAAAAATTTCTCGTAATTCCGTCTCAAGTTTATCTATCAGCGGTAAAACCTCTCGACGCATTTTCTCATAAATATTGGCATCCTTTTTTAATTCTTTTGCTATACGATCTTGATATTTTTTTAATTCTTCTTGGTCTATACCAGGCACTTCTTTTTTTGATTTGCCCGTTGGTGCATCTTGTTTTTCTCCAGATTCAGTATTTTTTTCTCTCTCTGCTTCTCTTTCCGGATTGTCTACTAGTTTACCCTGTAACTCTTCGTTTAGAGCATCCTCAAATTCCTTAATGGCTACCTGCGCTTTTTCGGCTATTTCTCGTTGCTGATCCTCGGGCAACGAATCAATATACTCCTTTATTTTTTGCTTAATTCCCTCAGGAAGCGAGGCAAGATCAATGGGTTTGCCGGATTCTCTCTCTTTTCTTTCTTGGGGTTCTTTCTGTTCTTTTCCATCCTCATTTTCACTTTTGGCGTCAGCTTCTTTCTTTGCCTCAGTTTTCTCTTCTCTTTCTTTGGCATCCTCAATGGCTTTCTTTATAGCTTCCTCCAAAGTTTTTTGCTCTTCTGGTGTTAATTTGTCTTTAAGTTCTTGTGGTAACCCCTGAATTCCTTCTCCACCCCCCTGCTCTGTCTGTGTATCTTTAAGAAACTCCTGAATCTTTTGATCTTCCATGTCGGCCTCAACTAGTTTTTTGAATTCCGGCCAAACTTCGTCGCGACTAATTTCATAAGATATCCTCGCATATTTTTTTATTAGTTCTTCGCTTTTATCTGCTTCCTTGCGTGATGGATATCTTAGCCAAGAGTCTCTTGCAGACTCAAGTGTCGCTTGTACTACCGCCCTGACATCCTTGGGGAGATCTGCCGATATTTTAGTTTCTTGGCCCTGAGTCTCTCTGAACCACTGCTTGATATATTCAAAACCAGCTTGCATAAAACGAGGTAGTTGTCCCAGTCTTTGTGTAGCTTCTTCTTTGGCCTTTGCTTCAAGATCTAAATCCTGCTTATAGGCAAGGGCCATTTGTTCTTGAAACTTAGGATAACTTTCGGCTACAAAGTTATTGTCTCGAGGGTCTTCGATTGCGTTCATCATAAAAGAGAACCCCGGCTGTTTCCATTCCTCAAGTGGTATAAAATCGGTTCGAGTAATTCTACGATGGCCCCCCTCATGAGAAATGACAAATCGCAGATAATCCATCGGCTTCTCCAAGAGATCTTTAGGATCGATCCGGATCACGTTTTCCTTAAAATCCCAATGCCAGCCAGCCCCCGGTTTATTGAGCTCAACCGGAATACGAAAGTCTTTGCCAATGAAATATGCAAGCGACGAGAGAATCTGTTGTTTATACCTTATCTCTGCCTGTTGTTCTGGTGTAAAATCAGCGATAGGATTTTCCTCTTTCTTATTTTTTAAAGCCTGATATGCCTGCTCTGGGGCTTCCGGGGTCGCCAAATTATCTTCTTTCGGAGGTTCGTGAGGCATTTCTTCTTGGTGTGGCCTAAATTTTTCCATATCGTTTTGCCTGCTATATATTAGGATTATTTTCGCAAATTTAGATAATTTATAAAATTATTAAAACTGTAAAACATGCCTACAATGCTCGGTTTTTTCTATAGTTCCATTATATCGCACTTAAACTATTATTTGTCAATAATATACAATGGAAATAAAAAAATCATCAAGTCCATCAAATAACATAGGTATGAACAGCTTAATGGTAAAATTATACCAATCACCAAAAACAATCCCAATAAACAAGGATTTGGCCTTAATTTGGCAAGAATTAACCCGAATGCCAAGACGGCCTATTATGTAAAGCGCAAAGTTTTAGTCAGATTGACCAGGGGCATATTTGCCAAAATAAGGATTTTAACCCGAAAAAATTGGCAACCAGTATTTACACCCCCCATCATACATCAGCCCTGAAACAGTTCTCCGAGAGGCTGGTGTTATATTCCGGCATTACGAAACCATTTTTGTCGCAACCAAGTGGCCCACTATTGTGATCTCGCTAACAACAATCAATAAACCCTTTTATTTTTTCATCAAACCAATAACCCAACCTTCGGTATTGACTAAGGCCAAAACATCATTCTCGCCGAAACTATAACCCCACCCCTTTTCTAAACCAGACAAAAAAGCATTTTCAACATCCATTAGATCATTATCACAGGCCATTTCTGTTCTAGTAATTGGTCCATCGGCTACAATGTGGACATCATCAACTATTTTATAATTTCCACCAAAACTATTACAGATGCGGCCGGAGATTTCCTGGTCACTAAATTGAATAGAATTCTCATAACCGGATAAATCTAAAACATCTTGACTATTAGTTAAAGAAACAATTTGCCAAGTTGTGCCAATTAGCGGATTTACGGGATTCTCATCAGCCGGCTTATTGGCTAAGTCGGTAGATAATACTTGATCGACAATTTGCTCTACCTGCGCTTCCTGATTATTGATTTTTTTAGATTGCACTGCCGACCAAATAGATAAAATTACAGCAATGACGGCTAGAATTGCCGCTGTCCATATTAGTAATTTGAGAGTTTTTGACATAAAATAAAATTATTATATTATTTATTTGGCTCTTTAATAATAGCTAATAGTTTATTAGCTACCATTTCAATAGCCCCCGGCTTTAATGAGTAAATTAAAGATCTCCCCTGCCGCGACTGATTAACCAACCCAGCCATGAGCAACACTGATAGATGATGAGACAAAGATGGCGCAGTGATATCAAAATGACGGCCTATCTCCCCAGCTGATAAATTTCGCTTACTTAATAATTTAAGAATTTTCCGTCTTGTAGGGTCAGCTAATGCTCCCAATGCTTCATTGAAATACATAAAAATATTTAGATGATTAACTAAATTATATCTTAAATGTAGCTTACCGTCAACTATTGACAAAAATTGACTAATATAGTATACATATTACAAATTTGTACCTTAAAAGGAGGAGCAATGTTAGAAGATCAATATCCTAGGGCTCCTTATATTTTACAATCAGGCAAATATAGGGGGAAAAGTCTGGAGTATGTATTACTCCACGATGTTTCTAGCTTCTTGGCTATGAAACATCGCCTAGAAGATGTGGCTCAAGGGCACCAGCCCAATGCCTATCATAGACACCTAGTGTGGCTAGTGACTGGTATTAATATACTTGCAGGCAATGTTACCTGCAGGGAATGCGGTAAATATGCTGAGTATTTACCTGCTAGAGGTAATTACCGGGAAGGACTGTATTTTCTGTCTGTTCCACTCTGCCGACAATGCGCCAATCAAGGTGAATGGGAAAGGACATTGAAATTTAATATCCTCCCCTGGCATATATGCTCTTTACCCCTGAGTAAGGCCGACCGGAATAAACTCTGGAAGGCTGAAAAAAATATTTTGAAAATTAACAATATGTCCGGTCAGCAACTTTTTGAGTTGCTGGTGGACATAAATTAACTAAAATCATGGCCCCTGTTTATTAAACGGGGCTTTTTATTTAATAGCTATTGCCATCCATGGCTATTTTTGTTAGTCTTTAGATAATCCGGAGAGGTGCCAGAGTGGTTGAATGGAACAGTCTTGAAAACTGTCATCCGTGCAAGCGGACCGCGGGTTCGAATCCCGCCCTCTCCGCCAGGACAATTTAGTATCGGATGGACCCACAAAGCCTCATGTTTACGAGGCTTTTAATATAATTAATAATTAATTAACAAAATAGGACAATGATGTTATGCTGTATATAATAAATTAATCTAAATAATTATGAAAAAGAAAGTAATAATTTATACATCTTTACTGCCTTTAGTTCTAGTGACATTTCTTGCCGTTATTTTCCATCATTACAATAAAGTTACCCCCCATAATTCAGTTGTTAGCAATATTTATAACAACATGAAGAAAGACTGTTTAGTGTCAGAAGCTAATAACAATAAATATTTAAATAACATTTTTCATTTAGAGTTTAATTATCCAAATAATTATGTCATTTGTGAAAAATATCCATTCAATGATAAAAAAGATGGCGCTGAAATCTATATATGGGATAAGGGTAATTTTGAATCAAAAGAATCTTTAGATGGTCCAGTTGCTATTATTTATATTAACAAAGCATTGTTGCTTAATAATGATTTGATGGGTTTATATAATCAAAATCATTCTTCTAGTTCAAAATTATATCTATATGACTTTGTGGTTGATAAAAAAGAAATACAAGACAAGAATTGTAATAACAATGCTTGTAAATTTACAATATATAAATTTGAAAACACAGAAGTTCCAATACTAATTATGAGTTATAAAAATATAGACAATATTTTAACTGAAACAATAGAAAAAAATGATCCATTGTCTTATTCAATTATAGACAGCCTCATATCTGTTTCAAAAGAGGAAACACAATTTGATTTCACGTCCAGTCAGTTACAATCATCTGCCTTAGAATGTGGAGTTAATAATGATTCTGATTATTTTGATAAACTAGTTTCTAAATTTAATAACACCCCTAAAATTGTCTATACTTTTAAATATAAAGAAAATTCACAAGACGATGGCATTTTTAAAGTTACTGTCTTGCCAAACAAACCAGGATATACATCACTTGATCAATTTAAAAAAGATTTTGATCTTTGTTTAGCTGGTGGTGATGCTTATCCTAAATTAGTTAATAAAAACTGGCTTCTTTTTGTTAGTTCTTGCGGCTCAGGCTTTGATGATGGCTCTGGCAGAGTACATGGCTGTGAAGAGATTAGAAAAATTGTTGAGCCGAGTTTAAAATTAAATTAAAATATTTACAAAGAATAGTATATAACTAATATCCTAAATAATCCCACGAGGAATTTTAGATTTTCAGGCGATACGCCAACTTCATTGGCACAAAATTCAGCGATAGCGGAAGCAGTTACAAAAAATATTAAATTTTTTTTATCTGCCTGTCATGAAATATTTTTTTAATTATCCAATCCAGCCAACGATATAAAATAGATTGCTGGTCACTTTTTAAATAAATATAACCAGCAACTGCCACTAACAAAGAACTAACACTGGCGCTAATTAGATCTCCCATAGTATCCATAAGGCCACTTTTTTGCATATTGGTTTCAAACACCTGATCCATAGTAAACTCAAAAATTTCCCATAATACCGCGACTGTTAATGAAAAGCAAAAAGAAAAAATAGCAATCCACGCCGGATGAGTCTTAATTTTTTCTGCTTTAAATAAAAGGAAAAAGGCGATAAAACCGAGAAAACAAAAAGCAATAGCCGAAAAAGTATGTAAAAAGATATCCCACCACCAAAAACGTCCATAAAAACCGCGGACCTCTCCCAGAAATAGGCAGGCATAAACAAAGAAAATAATAACAAACTCAAAATCTAAAGGAATATAAATTTTATATTTTTTCTCCACTAAGCGCGGCAAAAAAGTAAATACTAGGGTTATAACAATAATCAACAAATTAAACCAGCTGCCATAAATAATAGCCAACACGGCCGCCGCTAGTAAGGTTAATCGAAGTAAATTAACTAATAATTTAAAGGAGTCAATTATCTTCATGGTAAATTATTATATTAAAAAATGTTCGGCAATAACTAAAACAATCTAACAACATCCTTAATAGTAATTATAACGACCAAGGCTAAAAGTAAAATAAACCCGATACTATGGATAATGGCTTCAAGTTGGGCCTTGGCTGGACGACCAGTGACGGCCTCAAGTCCAATAAAAAATAAACGCCCGCCGTCTAATGCTGGAAACGGCAAAATGTTAATAAAGGCCAGATTAAGAGATAACAAGGCAATAAATTGTAAAAGATAAAGCCAACCCAGGTGGCTAATTTGACCAACTAAAACCGCTATACCTACTGGACCGGCAACATTATCAGACATATCCTGACCCTTAAATAATCCGGTAAAAAGCTGCCAAAAACCAACAGCAATATCTTTCAAGCTCAAAGCAGTTAATTTAATACCTTCCCAAATTGCCCTAGGCCAAGCATAGGATACCAATCCACTTTCTATTAAGGCTACCCCTAAACTATATTCATTATTATTACTAGCTAATGGCTCAGCGGCAATAGATAATTCCAAAATATCTGAAGAACGTCTTATTTTATAGCTCACCTCTTGACCAGCTGCCGTAGCGTTAACCTGACGCAACCCAGCAGCACTCCCAGCGGGCTGACCATTAATTTCAACAATAGCATCACCTGGTTTTAAATCTGCCCGTGCAGCTGGTGAGTTCGGTAGTACATCAGCAATCATTAATTCTCTGTTCCTGACTCTAGCACCAGGATCTAAATCTTCAGTGGCCTGAGGCCAACCAATCATAAAACCAATAGAAAAAATTATTGTTGCTAAAATAATATTCATTAGCACCCCAGAGGTAATAATTATGGCTCGCTCACCCACTGTCTTGTTGACAAAATTAGTATCATCGTCTGGTTGAGACACTCCATCTTCACCCCGTAACTTTACAAATCCACCCAATGGGATAAGGTTAATAGAAAAAATAGTGTGCCGTTGCCGATGATGCTTCTTTTTCAATAATTTCCAATGACCATGACGATTCTTAAACCACCCCAATAATCTAGGAGGAAAACCTATACCAAATTCTTCCACCCCCACTCCAATAGCTTTAGCCGCTAAAAAATGCCCTAATTCATGGACCAGAACCAATACTCCAAGAATTGCTAAAAAAATTATTACTGTCATACGGTCATTATCTCCTTTTCTTTTTTATCTCTTAAGTTTTTCAACTCCTCATTTTTCTGGGCCAAAAATTCATCTAATTCTTTAATGAAACGAAATTTATCATCCTCGCTAATTTCCTTAGCCACCATCGCCGCTTCAATCTTATTTTTGACTGCCTCACGCGCTTGCCGTAAAACAATTCTAGCTTCTTCCATTTTATCATTTAGTCGTTTAACTAAATCACGCCGATTTTCCTCATTAAGGAGTGGAACGGTCAAACGTATTTTATCACCTTCATTAACAATGCCCATGCCTAAATTGGCAGCTATTAATCCTTTTTCAATGTCTTTTAAGACCGTCTTGTCCCACGGTATTATTACCAAAGAACGTGATTCTGGCACGCTAATGTTGGCCAAAGCATTTATGGGATAATAATCACCGTAAGCCTGAATGGCAACATTGTCCAACAAACCAGGATTGGCTCTTCCAGTCCTTAAGGTCCCAATATCTTTTATAAAAAAATCAATAGCTTTTTGAAAATCAGCGGCTTGATTAATAATAAACTGATTCATAATATTTAGATTATTATTGAATAAAATTGAGGTCATTGTACCAGGCCATCTGTTTGTACTATTGTATCATCTTCCAAGCGGCTCGTCTTGGCTTGGGCAGTAAATTCTAGTCGTGCCTGAGTTACATTATCAATGGCGGTAACAGTAGAGCCGGACAATATAACAATAATCTGATTTTTTTGATCAGGGCGCGGAGTAATACCAATACTAAATTCACCAGTAGCCTCATGGTTATTGGCTGGCAACCGATCTATGTGCCATCTCACCTGCCGAGTTTCTTCATCATAACTGACCTCACCAATGGAAGACTGATTCTTACCGCCCCAGCTGACATAGTCCGGCAATTCTCCAACGACTTCAATATCCCGCAAATCATGAAAACTATTGTTAATGCGCCAATATACTTTTAAGTAAGTAGTTTCGCCTGCCACCATTGGTAATGGCCCTGAGCCAACGGCAATATTATCTTCATTAAAATAAACAACGGATTCAGCCAAACTTAAATCGCTATTTAATTGATTAACAATAGTATTGCTCTTTTCTTCATCAGTAGGTTTTTCAACAGTATTATCTCCTAGTTGGTAATAAGCATAGCTGCGAATTTCTCCCGGATCGCTCTTATCCCCGTTTGCCCAGTCTTTAACATTAATAGAAAAAATAATTGAACCGCTAGCCCCCGGTTTTAAAAGGGCTAAACTGGGAATTTCCTTTTTACTCCAGACAATACTTTGCCCGCTGATTTGTCCACCCTGGCTATCTTTTAAAGATGACCAATCTAACCATGCCCCCTCTAAAGAAGCAATAATTTTAACATCCTTTAAGGTTGTATCCCCCTGATTCATATAGTCAATGCGGTAATTTAAAGGTTTTCCGGCAAAAATACTACTGTCAGCATTACTACCATTAATTTTTAATAATAAATTAAGACGACTATTTACTAAGTGGCAGTCAAAATCACGGCTGTCCACTAAATAAGTCTGCTCGCCAATATTAGTCTCTAGTCTAAAACTTAATGTTTCTAGGCTACCCCTCTGTTCATTGGGTTTAATAAGTAATTTAAGATTCTTTAATTCACTGCTCGGCGTCGGCAATGACCATCTAAAATTATTCTCAGGCTGAATTTCTTGATCACCATCTAGTAGCTTAACCTCAGCCCACTCCACATTATTCATTAATAACTGTAAATTATCTATGATATTATCTTCCTGCCCCTGATAGCTAATAATTACTTCATTATCACGACCAATGGCTAAAGTATCAGGCGCTGCGATACCAACCGCCAGAACCGAGTCAGTAAGAATAGAATTATAAGTAGTATTAACAACAAAAGTACTGCTTAAATTAGCTGGACGAAAATTAGTGGTCAGATGAACTTGGTTATTTTCTCCAATCTTATTAATTAATATTCCCTTAACTATTATTTGCCCCGAACTCTCACCTGGTATATGGCCAATATGCCATAAATTAGGACTAGTAGTGGCTGGGTCAGCTTCTTTAAATATAAAACTATTGGGCCAGTCAATCTTGATCTCTACATCTTCTAGGGCTACCCGGCCCTTATTGTGGTAAGAAATAACATAAGTAAATTCACGGCCAGCGACTAAGTTTTTATCCGTTTCAATTGTTACTGTAAATAAATCATCTTTAGCCTGATAACTAATATAATAACGATAGCTTAAATAAACCACAACAACAACGATGGCGCTATAAATTAGAAATAAAATTATTTTCAACCACCGCCGCCGTGGCCGGACAGAAATTTTTTGTACATCAATATTTCTACCCGACTCATCTTGATAAATCTCAGATAAACTATCTTCAACTTCTTGTTCTTTTAGTTCTTGTCTGCTCTTGTGGGTTTTGTGTTTAACTTCTTTTATTACTGGACGACCAGCTTGAAACATTTGTTCAAAATAATCAATAGATGATTTTTTGTTAATGCTTTTTTTAGACATAATAAAATTAGTTATCTACTTTAAATAAGAAGCCAACAACTTGTCTGCTTACGACATCGTTAACTTGCCAACTGTTAGCTTTAATGTTGTCCACGGAAGACCACAATAAATTCCACCTGGCCGGCCAACTCCAGGTTACTTTCCAAGTTGTCGGTAGCTGACCAGCCTGATTTTCAACAATGATTTGATATTTTCCAAGACGGCCTAAGCCTAAATGAGCTTTAATTTTAGAAAACCAGTCAGTTTGGCTACCAGCCTCCAACACATTAAATGGTAACCGATATCTAAAATTTAAGCGAGCCGTTTTGCCAGGATCAACCATTGACCAATTAGCAAAGACTGTCCGCCCCAGTTCATTATAAACTAAAGTGCCACTTGATGGCTCAATTTGCGCTGCCCCCTCCCCTGATTTAATTGCCGGCATATCTTCAGCAGTAACATCCTGGGGTTTAAAAAAATGGCTCTCAGGCGCTAAAAATCCATCAGCCGATAGTAATTCACTACCCTCAGGGACATAAAGCCTAATCCAATCTACATTACGCACCCCATAAAGACCCTCTCTCTTGTCACCTGTATGCTCACGAATAATAGTAACATCATTAATAACGCTACCATCTTCCTGAATTTCTACCCTTTCCTCAATAGTTTGTTTAATCTTTAAGTCAGTTTTGCCGCCCGCGATATTAGTATTAACTACTTGAAGATAATCTTGGCCTGATGCTAGGGTTTCTAACTGGCCAGCTAAACCAGTAAGCTGCCACTTCTTTTCAATGACTTCATCATTAAAATACAATAAAATATGCTTAGTAGCTAATTGCCTATTTACTTGCTCTACTAATTTAGTAATATTAGCTTTATTCTGTAAGGCTGGCGGTAATTTTTCTAAAATAGCCACTGCTAAATCACCAATTATTTTTTTTGGCTCTTTGGGACCACTTACCTTATTTTCAATATAGTCTTGGACTAAGGGACGAAAATTATCGGCAGTAATAACAACACCATAGTCTTTAGTCAAATCAATGGGGCCAGTAATGGTCAATAAACCTTCTAAAACATCAGGCG
>JAKJDQ010000038.1 GCA_022705845.1 Patescibacteria group bacterium
GGCTACGGCGGTAAATGTGTTCAAGTGGTGCCCCATATTCCTTTGGAAGTTAGGGGCAGGATTGAGGCGGCGGTGAAAAAGACCGGAGCAGAAATTATGATTATTGAAATTGGCGGTACTGTGGGTGAATATGAGAATATGCTTTTTTTGGAAGCTGCCAGAGTGATGCACTTAGAAAATCCAGGGAGCGTTTTGTTTGTTATGGTAACTTATTTGCCAGTGCCCGCTAAAATTGGGGAGATGAAGACCAAGCCAACTCAGCATGCAGTAAGAGCCTTAAATTCAGCCGGCATTCAGCCGGATTTTATTATTGCTCGTTCTGAAACACCGATTGATGAGCCACGCCGTAAAAAAATTGCTATGAATTGTAATATTTATAGCGATGATGTAATTGCTGCACCAGATATTGATTCTATTTATGATGTCCCGGGTAATTTTGAAAAAAATCATCTATCCGCCAAGATATTAAAACATTTAGGGTTAAGACCACGCTGTAATGATTGGTCTGCTTGGCAGACGATGGCTAACAAAGTTAAAGAAGCCAGAGAAGGGCAGCGGACAGTAAAAATAGGGATTGTGGGTAAATATTTTACTTCGGGCAATTTTTGCTTAACCGATTCATATATTAGTGTTATTGAGGCCTTAAAACATGCGGGGGTGGCTAATAATTGCCGGCCGAAGTTAGATTGGTTAAGTGCAGAAGAAGTAGAGCAGAAGGGGATTGTTATTTTAGAGGATTATGATGGTTTAGTTATTCCTCAGGGTTGGGGTAGGCGAGGCTATGAAGGCAAGATTAAAGCTATTGAATATTGCCGCACCCATAAAGTGCCCTATCTTGGTCTATGTTATGGCATGCAAATGGCGGTCATTGAATTTGCCCGTAATATCTGCGGTCTTAGAGGAGCTAATAGCGAGGAGATCAACCCCAAAACTAAATATCCAGTTATTCATATTATGCCGGGGCAGGAGGAATTGCTGGCCAGCAATCATTATGGTGGCACTATCCGTTTGGGCGGCTGGCCCTGCAAGTTAGTGCCTGGGACCCATTTAGCCCGTATTTATGCTCAAAAGTTTGGTTCTGAGGTAGAAATAGTTAGCGAACGGCATCGTCATCGTTATGAATTTAATAATGATTACCGGGAAATTTTAGAACAGCATGGACTTACTATTGCTGGCACCTCGCCTGATGGCCAGATTGTAGAAGCCATTGAGCTTACTGACCATCCTTTTTTTATTGGCACGCAATTTCATCCGGAATATATTTCTCGTCCCTTAGATCCTCATCCTTTATTTGTGGAGTTTGTAAAAGCTTGCTTAAAAATACAGCATTTATAGTTTTTCTTTACTTCCCCCCATAAATTAGGTACAATATAGCCAGCATATTAAGCTGGTTATTTTGTTTTTTATGGCAGAAAAAATAAGTGAGTACGAAACACGAAGGAGGAGATTAGAATTATTGCAGGAGGCGGGGATTGAGCCTTATCCGGCACAGTGTCAGCGTAAAGAGACTAATAGTCAAGTGTTAGCTAATTTTCAGGCCTATGAAAAGTCAGGCGAAGTGGTTTATTTAGCTGGCCGTTTGCGGAGCCTGAGAGAGCATGGCAATTTGACTTTTGCTAATTTGCAGGATGGCACCGCTACCATACAATTGGCTTTCAACAAGAAAGAATTAGGAGATAGTTACAAAAATTTTCTTAAATTTATGGATATTGGTGATTTTGTTGCGGTGAGCGGTCCTGTTTTTCGTACTCATGCTGGCGAGCCTACGGTATTAGTTCAAGAATGGCAAATTATTAGCAAAGCTTTAAGGCCCTTACCTGAAAAATGGCATGGCCTTAAAGATGAAGATGAGCGCTGGCGTAAACGTTATTTGGATTTGTTATTTAATGATGATTTGCGAGCTTTATTTGTCAAGAAAGCGCAGTTTTGGCAGGTAACTCGTCAATTTATGCTGGACCATGGATTTTTAGAAGTAGAAACGCCAACCTTAGAAATCACTACCGGCGGAGCTGAAGCTAATCCTTTTAAGACTCATTATAATGATTATGATATTGATGTCTATCTGCGTATCTCGGTTGGAGAACTCTGGCAGAAGAGGTTAATGGCGGCGGCTTTTGATAAAACTTTTGAAATTGGCCGGGTTTTTCGTAATGAAGGCAGTAGCCCAGATCATTTACAAGAATTTACTAATATGGAGTTTTATTGGGCTTACGCTAATTACCTGGATGGAATGAAATTAAGTCGGGAATTATATATTAATTTAGCTCAACAAGTTTTTGGCACTACTAAGTTTAATAGCAAGGGATATAGTTTTGATCTAGCTGGTGAATGGCCCGAGTTAGACTACTGCGGGGAGATCAAACGGCAAACCGGCATAGATGTTTTAGAAGCTAGCGATGAAATGATGCGTCATAGGTTAGATGAATTAGGGGTTAATTATGAGGGGACTAGTCGGGAACGTCTTATAGACACCCTATGGAAGTATTGCCGTCGTAATATTGCCGGGCCAGCTTTTGTGGTGGGTCATCCTAAACTAGTGTCGCCCCTGGCTAAATCTCGGTCAGATAATCCGGAGTTAACAGAGCGTTTCCAGATTATTATTGCCGGTACTGAGACGGGGAATGGCTATTCTGAATTAAATAATCCCTTAGAACAGCAAGCTCGTTTCCAGGAACAGCAAAAACTTTTAGAAAGAGGAGATACCGAAGCCATGATGCCGGATTGGGATTTTATTGAGATGCTGGAGTATGGTATGCCGCCTACTTGTGGTTTTGGCTTTGGAGAGCGGTTTTTTGCCTGTTTAGCGGGACGGTCAGTCAGGGAAGCGACTTTATTCCCCTTTGTTAAACCTAAAGTAAGTTCTAAATAATATGTTAGATATTAAATACATCCGAGAAAATTTGGCTGAAGTTAAAGAAAATTGTCGTTATAGGGGAGCGAAAGTAGATTTAGATCAGCTAATTAGTCTGGATGAAGCGCGACGTAGCCTGCAACAAGAGTTAGATGACTGTCGGGCTAAGCGTAATAATTGGTCAAAAAAAGTGCCAACTCCTCAAGAAATTGCAGCCATTAAAGCTAATAATGAAGCTATAAAGCAAGGTGAAGTGAAATTGCGGCAAATTACTGAAGAATTAGAAGCTTTATTACTAAC
>JAKJDQ010000039.1 GCA_022705845.1 Patescibacteria group bacterium
TACCACCCCAAAATGACCACCGGGCAAACCAATTACCTAATAGCGCTACAGCTCCCACTACCACTGATACTAAAGTAGCTAATAGGATATCATGATTGCCAATATGAGAAAGCTCATGAGCGATAACCCCCTCAAGCTCAGCTTTGTCTAATTTAGCTAAAAGTCCTGAAGTAACGGCCACAGAAGCATGTTTTGGATCTCGCCCGGTAGCAAAAGCGTTAGGGGCAGCTTCATTAATGATATAAATCTTGGGGGTTGGCAAACCGGCAGCAATGCACAAATTTTCTACTAAACGGTAAAGCTCGGGTGCATCCTTACGGTCAACTAATTTAGCCCTACTAGTCATAAGCACTACCTTATCACCCCAAAGGTAGCCAACCACGCCAGAAACCAAAGAATAAATTAAGGCTAGATAAAACCAAATATAGTCATTAGCAGCTTGGCTAAGGACCCAGCCTAAAGCTAAAAGCAATACTCCATTAACAATAATTAACAGCCAACTCCGGCGTTTATTGGCGCTAATATGAGTATATAGATTCATATTTTAAAATTCAACTTTAACTTGTTCTTTTTCCGCCTTATCAGTAATTTCAAAAAATTCTACCGGCGTAAAACCTAATTTTTTCGCCACAAGATTAGTAGGAAATACCTGCAATTTAATGTTAAAATCACGGGCGTTGCTATTATAAAAACGCCGAGCGGCCTGAATTTTGTCTTCAGTATCAGTAAGTTCACGCTGGAGCTCCAAAAAATTTTGGTTAGCTTTAAGGTCAGGATAATTTTCACTTAAAGCAAATAAATTTTTGAGTAAGCCTGACAAATTATCTTCCGCTGCTTTTTCTCCTTCTTTATCACCATCTTTATGAGCTGACATAGCCTCATTGCGAGCTTCAATAATTTTATTAAGAGTTTCCTGCTCATAAGAGGCATAACCCTTAACCGTTTCCACTAAATTAGGAATAAGGTCATAACGTCGCTTTAACTGAACATCAATATCACTTAAAGCTTCGGCTAAGCGATGACGGCTAGCAATAAGACCATTATAGACGGCAATAAGCCAGATAATAAAAATGGCAATAATTATTAATAAAATGTAAAGAACTAACCTCATAAAATTGTTTTTATTAATATTTAATTTAATTTAGCAATCATAATTTCTAATATCCCATCATCTAAGTTGAGGGTCTTGTGAGCTAAAAATTGATCAGGTCGCCCTTCTACTATTTTACCACTAAGTGTCTCTTTGGTAATAGTCCCAGCCAATTCATCTAAGGTTAATTTAGCCAGCGGACTAGTGGCCCGCCAATAAATAATTGTCTGGTCCGACAAACTAAACCCCGACTCCTTACGAAGTAAATTAATATGCCGGACTAATTCACGAGCCAAGCCTTCTCGCATTAGTTCGGGCGTTAAAGTGGTATCTAGACTTACTTCCCAGTTAACAATATTATGGGCTTCAGTAATTATATGTTTAACATTGAGTTCATCAGCTAAAATATCTAGGCCCGCTGAGCTAATCAACGATAAACGATCGCTTGGCCCTTTAACAGTAAGACTGGATAACACTTGTCTAATTTTTAATCCTGCGGCATCACGTTGAGCCAGAGCCAATTCAGCAATTTCTCGCACTGCCGCCATCTCAGCTAAAACCTCCTCATCCACTGACAAATCAGTCGGCCAACTAAGTAGATGCACCGACTTATCGTCGTACTTATAATCAAAACCAGTAATCTTCTGCCATAAAGCCTCAGCCAAAAAAGGAGTAAAAGGCGCTAAAGCTAAAGATAAATGCTGTAATACATAATTAGTAGTAATAACGGCCCAGTCCTTATCCTGCGACTCCCCGTTCTTAAATCGACTACGGGAACGACGTAGATACCAACCAGAAAGATCATCAACAAAGACGGCCAGTGGCCGTACGGCTCTAGGTAAATTATAGCCCATCATAGCCTCATCAATTTCTCCCAATAACTGGTAAAGACGACTAACAATCCAATGGTCTAAGATATTATCTGAATGCCAATTTGCTCTTGACAAAACAGAGCGTTCGTTTCCTCCATATAAATCATAAAACTTATACACATTCCATACTGGGAGAGTAATTTTTTTAATAGCCTCTTCTACTCCGGTTTCGCTAAAATTAAGATTTTCTGCCTGAGTAACCGGTGAAGCTAATAAATAATAACGCAAGGCATCAGCACCATATCTGTCCAATAATTCTGCCGGGTCGGGATAATTTTGTAGTTTCTTGGACATCTTCTTGCCATCTTCAGCTAATACAATACCATTGACGATAACGTTGCGAAAAGCCACCCCCCGCCCCAAAGCTGTGCTAATTACCTGGAGATAATAAAACCAGCAACGTGTCTGATCAATACCTTCAGCAATAAATTGAGCCGGAAAATGGCTATCAAAATCCTGAGCATTTTCAAAAGGATAATGAGCCTGAGCATAGGGCATAGAACCACTATCAAACCAGGTATCAAGAACATCAGGCACTCGATGAGCTAATTTTCCACAGTTAGGACACTTAATAGTAATTTTGTCAACAATGTGTTTGTGTAAGTCGGTTATTTCTGCCCCACTCAGCTCAGCTAATTCTTGAACCGAGCCAATAACTTGCTGCCAACCGCAAGAACATTGCCAAATAGGAATAACCGAAGCCCAATAACGTTGCCGGCTAATAGACCAGTCCTTAGCTCCCTCTAGCCACTGGCCAAAACGTCCCTCTTTAATATAACTAGGCGACCAATTAATTTTCTTAGCCTCCTTTAGCATCAAGGGTTTAATTTTAGTAACATTAACAAACCAGGAAGAAGTAGCATAATTAATTAAAGGAGTATCACAGCGCCAGCAATGTGGATAACTATGTTCATATTCTTCTTGAGAAAAAAGCAAGCCATTTTTATGAAGATATTCCACTATTTTTACATCAGTAGCCCGATAATCCTCTGCCGGCTTAACATTGAGACCGGCCCAGCCTATCGCCTCCTCCTTAATGGTGCCATCCATTTTTACATGCTGAACAAAGGGTAAATTATATTGTTTAGCTAATTGCCAATCATCTTCTCCAAAACCAGGAGCAATGTGGACTATCCCCGTACCATCTTCAGTATTAATAAAATCAGCCGGATAAACTTGCCA
>JAKJDQ010000017.1 GCA_022705845.1 Patescibacteria group bacterium
CCAGCTAGACAGAACATATCACAGCCGTTAGTTATTTAGCTAACGGTTTTTTCTTTTTACCTAATTTCATCTGATCCCGCCGCCACTGGGCAATAGCCTGATGATTACCAGACAATAAAATATCTGGGACAGCATAATCCTGACCGTTTAAGGTTAAAACTTCTGGCTTAGTATATTGAGGATACTCTAATTGACCAACGTGGCTATGCGACTCCTCCATAAGACTGGCTGCATTACCGACTACCCCTGGTAATAAACGGGCAATAGAATCAATAATGACCATCGCCGCCAACTCTCCACCAGTTAAAATATAGTCACCAATAGAAATTTGTTCATCAACTAAATAAGCTACTCTTTCATCAACTCCTTCATAGCGACCACAAATTAAGACTATTTCATCAAGCTGACTATAACGGCGGGCTTTGGTCTGGGTCCATTTATTGCCCCGAGGGGATAATAAAATAACCTTGCGTTTAGCATAATTAGTTTTAATATCTTCTAAGGCCCTAGCAATAGGTTCCACTTGCATTACCATGCCTGGACCCCCGCCATAAGGAGTATCATCCACTCGCCGCTGTTTATTTAATGACCAATTATGTAAATCATGAATTTTTACTTGAAAATAGCCCTGCTCTTGAGCCCGGCCCATAATAGATTGGTCTAAATAACCAAAAGCTTCGGGCAAAACAGAAATGACTTGAAATAACATAGAATTCTAATTATCTTCTTTTGCCTATTATATCATAAAAAACAAAAAGACCGGAAAAATTCCGGCCCTTTTGCTATCCTGATAAAATTTTAGATAGATAAATTCTCTACTGAAGAAGTGTCAATTTTTTCTTCGGTGGAGCGCTGTGGACGAGGTTCACGACGTGGACGCTCTCCAGCATTAGGATCATAAATTTTTAGATTGACCCGGGCGTTATTCTTAGCGCCGACAATCTTTAATAAAGTGCGGATGGCCTGCGCTGTTTGACCACGACGACCGATGACATAACCCATGTCGGCCGGATTAATTTTTAAGGTCAAAAGAACGCCCATCTCGTCAACGGTTCGCTCGACTACAACATCTTCGGGCTGGCTGACGATGGCCTTGACAACATACTCTAAAAACTCTTTGTCTTTAAGTTCCATAGTTTTTACTTTAACTTAAAATTAGGCTAAATTACCTAACTAAGACTAATCTAACATAGCTAAACTATTCTGTCAATAAATCCACCTAAGCCCTCAAAACCATATAAATCACCTTTTACGCGGTGTCATCTATTAAAAATCTATATTTGTATAATAAAATTATAATGCCATAAACCCCACCAATTGGTCTAATTTCTGCTCCAAACAAAATTATGAGATAAATAGCTATCGGCGCTACTAACCTATGGCCAGTATTAATATCAGTAAGCTGGCCACCGAAAACCGACCGTCATAACAATAGAAACAATAATAGATAGTATTTATACTTGCCAATATGGCCCTATTTACGGTAAACAAAAAAACGATAAAGTAAAAAATTCCACACTGTTGATAGAGCAATATTAACTAAGCGCATCAAAAGATAGTTAAAGCCCAAATAACTATTAAAAAACCACATCCACCCAATAGCAATGCCATAATTAACGATCATTAAGGTTATATAACGGGTGACTTGACGAGTAAAGGCGCCGCTTGAACCAAACACCCAATATTTATTAAGTAAAAAAATATAGGCGGCCATGCCTACCTGATTAATTATAACTGCCACTACTGGCGTCAAGCCAATGGTTGTTTTTAATAAATAAAGGCTGGCTAGATCTAAAACCACCCCGCTGCAACCAACTGTAAAATAGCGACGAAACTGCTGAGATTTAAATTGGCCAAGAAAAAAATAGTACAGCCGACGCAATGTTTGAGAAAATTTCATAACAATCTTTACTGTAGCCCAAACACTTGTAAATGAAGCTTCTTAGCCGACTGGTCGTCTAGTTCTTTATAAACAGCGCGAACAGTATAACGATAACGACCGCTGGGCAGACAAAACTCATCAATAACTGCTAAGCTCCACAGACTCTCCCGGCCAAGCTTCTCTTCAATATCTTGAAGTTTCATAACTAATTCCTGACGACTAGCCGCTTCTAAATTAGCATCTAGGGTAATCAATTTCTGGGTTATTTCCACGGTCGGCGCTAATGTTGGGTGCTCGCTTAAATAACTAATCAGTTGCTCAACATCAATCTCCGCCACCACCATAGTCTCATCATTATAATAATGTTCCTTGAGCTGAGCTAAAAGGCCAATAGGTTTTTCCCCAATCATTATTGTCCAAGCGGCATAAGGATTAGCAACTGCTGGTATATTTTTAGCCGGATAGAAATAAATTTTTTCTACTCCACTGTGGGCCAAAAGAGCGGTAACTGTTTGACGCAAAACCTCTACCACCCCATCACCACCAGCCATAAGCCAGCCTAAATGCTCAGTTTCTGTATAGTTATTCTCTTCTTGACCAAAAACTTTGCCTAATTCAAAAATCTGTAATTGAGGTACCTGTTCTTTAGCATACTCGCGAGCCTGTTTAATAAGGCTAGCTATAATTGTCTGACGCAAGGCTGGATAATCTTCGTTGATAGCATTTTGTACTGTCGCCATTGACCAAGGCAAATAATTAGTCAAAGTATTGTCGTCTGGCCTCACCATTGTCCAAGATAAAACCTCGTCCCAACCCTGAAAGGCTAGCCAATCGCGCCACCGCTCTTTAGCTTTCGTCAGCAAGGGAGTTATATCTAGGGTTGCTGGCAGGGCTGGCAAAACAGAGGGCAGTCGATCAAAACGATAAAGACGCAAAACTTCTTCCACTATGTCCTCGGGTAATTCTATGTCTGTACGCCAGCTGGGAACAGTCACCTCCCATGGTAGTTGTTTATCATTAATTTTGAACTCTAATTGGCTTAATAATTGCCGGCAATGATCTGGCTCAATGGTTATACCCCCTAATTCACTAGCTAGCTGCGGTTCAAAAATAAGATTTTTTACTTCAATCTTCTCTTTATAATCTTCAAAGGTTTGACTGGCTATTTTGCCTCCTGTCTGGTCTACCAATAAATTAATTAATAAATTAAAAGCATAATCTAGATCTGCTGGGCTCAAATTTTTGCTTAGCCTATTACTAGCCTCAGTAACTATGTGCAGCGCCCGAGTATTGCGACGAATTAAGGCCGGATCATAAAGAGCCATTTCAGCCAAGATGGTCTTGGTTGACTCAGAAATAGCGGCATAATTAGTGCCAACAATACCGGCTAGGGCAATAACATTATGGCGGTCATGGATAACTAATTCTTCATCTTTCAACTGAAAAGAGGTCCCATCAAGAGTGGTAATCTCCCGAGGCCGATGATTAATTGACCAGACTATATCACCATCAAGCCGGTCATAATCAATGAGGTGAGAGGGATAACCAGTCAGGAGCATGACATAATTAGATAAATCAACCGGCAAATTGACACTATTAATCTCATAAAAGGCTAAATAATCCACCAGCCATTGAGGTGAAGCTTGAACGGTTATGTCTTGTAATTTAATGGCCTTTAAGCGACGAACTGCTGGGGTTTCTACCCTGATCGATACTGGAACTTCAGCCGGCGTCCACTCTTTAGTAGAGGGCAAGTTCAAGGATAAATTAAAATAAGCAGCAATTTCGCGAGCTAGACCAATAACCGATAAACAATCAGGGCGATTTTGTCTAATTTCAAAACCCAGTAAAACATCGGCCTGATTATTATAATTAACGGTCTCCAGACTTTCCTGCATAAAGCCAGTCATAGTTAAAGCTGCGCCAATTTCTGCTGGAGTAGCCGCTAAGCTGGGAATTAATTGTTTAATTTGACTATACAATATTTTCATGGTGATAGGGTTTATAACCTAAATTACCGCCCAATAAGGTGCGGATGTCTGTAATATTATAACTGGCCATGGCCCAACGGTCGAGACCTAAACCAAAAGCAAAACCATGCCACTCCCGCGGATCAAGGCCAGCCATTGTTAAAACTTTAGGATGAATTAGCCCGGCGCCTCCCATTTCTATCCACCCCACACCTTTGCAGACCGAGCAACCAGTGCCATGGCAATTAAAACACTGCATATCTGGCCCAACTCCTGGTTCTACTTCAGGATAATATTTGTTACGAAAACGAATTTTTACTTCTGGGCCATATATAGCCTGAAAAAGAGCTGTAAAAGTGCCAAATAAATCAACTAAACTTACCTTAGGCATTACCACAACCCCTTGGTAATGATGAAAAATGAAATGATTGCTTTTGTTAACAGTTTCGTTGCGATAAACTCGCCCAGGACACACTACTTTAAGGGGCGGAGCATAGTTAGCCAGAACCCTGGCTTCAATTGACGAAGTCTGGGTCCGTAGTAAAACATTAGGCTCTTCTAAATAAAAAGTGTCTTGCATATCCCTGGCCGGATGATCTGGGGGCACATTAAGCCGTTGAAAACAAAACTCATCAGTCTCAATTTCTGGACCTTCCATGATGCTATAGCCCAATCTAATAAAAAGTTCATTGAGCTTGCGGATAGTTTGAGTAATAGGATGAAGATGACCTAATTTTACTGGGACAAGACCTAAAGATTGAGCTTCAGCTTGCCAAGCAGCTTCTTCATTAGTGGCCCTAATTTCAGCAGCTCGGGTATCAAACAGGGCTTGTGCTTGTTCTTGTATCTGCTGCCATAGAGGTCCTTGCTGCCGCTTTTCCTCCAACGGCAACTGAGCTAAGGCTTTTATTTGAGCCTTGATTATGCCCTCCCGGCCTAGATATTTATGCCATAAAGCCGTGAGATCAGCCTCAGTGGATACCGCCTTAATTTGGGAACTAAGTTCGTCTAATATTTTATTTCCTAACATATATTACATTACTTCAGGGGCTTCAATCCCTAAAAGGGTTAAGCCATTAATAATTACCTGCCGAATCCCAGCCGCTAAACGCAATCTCCAATGTTCTTCGGTAGAGCCAATAATTCTCACTTTTTGGTAATAATTATTAAAGTCTTGAGCTAAATCAAATAGGTATTTAGCTATCATTGCTGGATCAGCCGCCTGGCTAGCCTGGCTAACCACTTCGCTAAAACGAGCTAGACTTAAAATTAAAGCCTTTTCTAGATTATTGGGCTGGCCTGCCAAAGATAAGTCCTCGTTTATTGTTAACTTAGCTTGACGCTCCAGACTGGCTAAGCGGACAGCGGCATATTGGATATAGGCAGCGGTATAGCCATCAAAACTTAGGGCTTGAGGAACATCAAAAATAATCGGCCGAGCCGGGCTTACTTTAACCATCTCAAATTTTAGCGCACCGACGACTACTTGCCAAGCCGTCTTCTGGATCTGCTCCTTGTTCCACTCCGGATGACGAGTTTTTACTTCTTGTAGTTCTTGAGTAAGCAGGGCTTCACGCAAGGCTTCATAGGTAATGATATTGCCCTGGCGAGACGACATAAGTCCGCTCCGCAACTTAACAAAACCATAAGATAAATGACGAATTGGCTTATTAAAACCTAATTTAGCTAAAATAGTTACCAGTTGCTTAAAATATAGGCTCTGACGTTCATCAATAACATACCAGGACTCGTCAATATTATAGTCGCGAAATTTAGCCTGAGCCAAAGGAAGATCAGCTACCGGATATAATGTCGTGCCATCACGACGTAAAAATAATAACACCCCTAAGCCTTCTGACTCTAAATTGGCTAAAATGGCTCCGTCATTTTGTTCTAAAAGCCCGGCAGCAAGCATGTCTTGGACTAATTTACGACCCTTTTCTAAAAAATCACTCTCAAAAAAAGTGTGGGCAAAATGAATATCTAATTCTTTATAAATTTTATTAAAATAATCTAAACTCCATTGCCGAGTCTCTTGCCACTGGCCATATTCGGGCT
The DNA here is from genome assembly GCA_022705845.1 of Patescibacteria group bacterium. GTDB lineage: Bacteria > Patescibacteriota > Patescibacteriia > Patescibacteriales > Patescibacteriaceae > UBA1359. The sequence continues at coordinate 5,911 of JAKJDQ010000017.1, forward strand.
GCTTTTTAGCCTCTAGGCGCTTTAAAATAAGGTTTACCAACCCTTGTCCCACTGGATCATTAGATAATTCTTGGCTTGCTTGAGTATAAATTTCCCCTAAATAACGACCAAGATTCTCCTGCGGCCGTTGATCTTCTGGTATTTGGCTTAATTTCCATAAAACTTTAGCCGCATGAATTCCTAAATCATTCAAATAGGAAACTGGAATAGCTTCATAGCCTGAAAAATTAAGCAGATGGGTTAAGCTATCTCCTAAACACAAATTACGCAGATGGCCAACATGATAGTCTTTATGAGTATTAACATTAGAATATTCAATCATAATTTTACGCCCCTGACCGCTATTTATGGCGCCATACTGACTGCCAGCCGATTCAATCTCCTTCACTATTTTATCTAGCAGAAGTTCTCCCCTTAAATTAACATTAAGATAAGGGCCAACCGCTTGCCAGCCGGCAATGGCTGGATGCTCTTTGGTACTTAATTTAGTTACTAATCTTTCAGCTAATTCTCCCGGCAAACAACCTAATTTTCTAGCAGCGGCAAAACAAGGCCAGCCCAAATCCCCCCATTCTTTCTGCGGGGGGATAACTAAATCAGTCAGTGACACTAAAGGTTCTGACAGTTCATGATTAATTAAACTGGTAATGTCTTGAATAATTCCTTGGTACCAGCCCATATATTAACTGACAGTTAAACGCCAAAACTGTTTCTTGCCCTTCTGAAGCAATAATGGTTCATGGCTTAATTGAATTATCGCAGCGCTATCCTTTATGGTTTGTCCTCCCAATTTAATGCCGCCCTGTTCAATTAAGCGGCGGGCCTCACTGCGGCTAGAAACGGCTTTAATATTAATTAATAAATCCACGAGCGGCCAACTGCTAGAAGATAAAGTAATAAGGGGAATGTCTTCAGGAATATTTTTTTGCTGGACCACAGTAATAAAATAATTTTCTGCTGCTACCGCTGCCGCCGCCCCATGATACATGGTTACCAAAGTTTTAGCTAAAATCATTTTAATATCTCGAGGATTAACACCATTTTTGAGAGCTGCCTCATATTCTTTAATTTTTGTTAAGGGAACACGGGTGACTAACAAAAAATATTTAATAATCAAAGAATCTTGAAGCCCCATAACTTTGGCATACATGGTTTGAGGATCATCAATAAAGTTAATAGTATTGCCCCAACTAGAACTCATTTTACGACCATCAGTACCTTCAACCAGTTCGGTCATCATAATATTTTGCGGCTCCTGGCCATAATAAGCCTGGAGAGATCGACCAGCCAAAAGATTAAAGCGTTGATCCGTTCCCCCTAACTCTACATCAGAACGTACTACTACACTATCATAACCCTGCATCAGAGGATAAAGCACCTCTCTTAAAGATACCCTCAGTCCAGCATCTAAACGCCGCCGAATATTGTCTCGGGCAATGAACTCCGCAACAGAAAATTGATCAGCCTGGGCTGCAATCTCCTGATAAGTTAATTTGCTCAGCCATTCACTATTGTAATGAAATTCACAGCGCTTAAGGTCAATAATCTTGCCAGCTTGGTTAAAATATTCCTTCATATTGTTGGCTACCTGTTCTGGCGACAGCATCGGTCGTTCACTGTCTTTATCTGAAGTATCTCCAATAACTCCAGTAAAATCACCCACTATAAAGATAGCTTGATGTCCTAGCTCCTGAAAATCGCGCAACTTCAAAAGGGGTATTGACCGACCCAAATGTATTTTAGTACTGGTAGGATCAATACCTAACTTGACTCGCAAGGTTTGACCACTTAATAATTTTTCCCGTAAGATTTCTCTGACAATAACCTCATTAACGCCTCGCTCCAGTAGGTCATCAATGAGTTCCAGACTAGGTTTAACCATATAATTAACGGCCAACTAAGGGGCAAGACCGCTTAGTTAGCTCTGTAATTAAATTTTCTAGCAACTCATGCCGGGCTGGCAGTTCATCGGCCACCCTATCTATTTTAATAATTAGCTTAAATTTAAGACCAGCTGGCATTAATTCTTCAAAATAAACCTGGGGTGGACTCACCTTTTTCTGGTAACGCTTAGCTACTTTAAGGCCAGCGGCTAACGCTCCTGCTTCTACTTCTTTTAACGCGCTCCCCGGGCCGGCAATAGCCGATAGCTCCAGTACCCAGCCACGGTCAGTTTCATTATAGGTAGTAACTTTTTGGTTAGTAAATAAGCGGTTAGGCATAATAATTGTCCCTCCAGCGGCAGTTAAAAGACGGGTAGATCGCCAGGAAATATCTTCTACTCTAGCTACCGTTCCATCGTCTAGACGCAGATAAGCCCCCACTTGTATAGTTTTATCTAATATAACAAATAAAGCAGCAAATAAATTAGATAAAGTCTCTTGCAGGCCCAGGGCAATAGCTACTCCGGCCACCCCTAGTCCAGCCCACAGCGGTCTAATATCTATTTGCCAAATTTTCCCAACAATTAATAAGCCAATAATATATATTACTATCTGGCCTGATCGCCGCATAATTACTTTCATGGTAGGATTGAATTTGGTGCTCCTGTGCCGCTTGGCTAATCGCTCACCATAGCTCGCGACTGCTTGCGTTAATAGCCAACAAATAAGAAGAACAATAAAGGAAATGAAAATGTTAAATAGGATGGCCATAATATTATTGGTTATTTAATTGCTGACGCAGGGCCTCAAGCTCAGCTTGCCAGCTAATTAATTTATTTTTCTCTTTAGAGATAATATGCTCCGGCGCTTTACTTAAAAATTCAGGGTCATGAAGCCGGCGGTTAAGATTATTAATAGCCGCAGATAATTCTTGAATTTTGTGTTCTAGCTGTTCCTGATTTACTGCGCTCATCTCTTGGCCCTCTAAGTAAAAACTAAGAGGCCCAACTGCGCCGGATAAACTACTAACCGGTATTGAGCCGCTGGCTACAATAGTAACAGCTTCCAGGCCAGTGCGTAAATTTTTAATAATTTCTGTTTCCTGCTTTAAGGCCTCAGCTAGTGGACCGGCAATAATAGTGGCTTTCATCTTCTGAGTGGGCGATATATGATTTAAGCTTCGAACATTGCGAATTTCTACAATCAGATTTTGTACTAAGGTAAAATCTAATTTTTCTTGACGGTTCATATCCTCGGGCTGAGGCCAAGGAGCAATAAGTAAATTATCCTCTATTGCTAATTCGTCCCATAAAACTTCAGCCACAAATGGCATGAAGGGTTGCCATAAAATCAGTAGATTCTTAAAAAGATAGGCTAGTATATTAAATTTCTCCTTACTGGTCTCTATTTTACTAATCTCTAAATACCAATCAGCTAGATCGTGCCAAGTAAAATCACGCAGGGCCTCACTGGCTAAAGAAAATTCATAATGCTCCAAATAATTACTAATGGCAGAAATAAGGTTATTAAATTGACGTAAAATCCACCTGTCAGCTAAAGTTGTCTGAGATAAGTCTAGATTATTCTGGACAAAAACTGCCTTATTAGGCACAATAGATAAAATATAGCGGCCAATATTCCATAGTTTATTAACTAAATTACGGCAACTCTCAATTTTACTAGTCCCTAGCCGGCAATCATTGCCCGGAGTAACACCAATAAGCAAAGACAGCCGCACAGCATCAGCCCCATAAAGTTCAATCATGGCCACTGGATCTAAACCATTTCCCTTAGATTTACTCATCTTATGCCCCTGCTCGTCTAATACTAAACCATGAAGATAAACCTCATAAAAAGGTACCTCACCCAAAGCAAAAAGGGACATCATAATCATCCGCGAGACCCATAAAGTCAAGATGTCATAACCAGTCTCCAGTACCTGAGTAGGATGAAAACGCGCTAAATCACCCAATTTTTGCCCCTTCTGCCAATTATCTGGCCAGCCCAAAGTAGAAAAAGTCCACATCCCTGAAGAAAACCAAGTATCTAGGGTGTCAGGATCTTGTGTCCAGCCAGACTCTGTGGGGGCTGTCTCGCTTACTAGCACTTCGTCTCCCCGATACCATACTGGAATCTGATGACCAAACCAAATCTGCCGTGAAATACACCAATCATGAAGATTGTCCATCCATTCTAGATAACGTTTAGTAAAACGTTGAGGGATAAATTTAATTTGACCGTTCTCTGCCACTTCATAAGCCGCAGTCTTTAAGGAACGACCACCTAAACGATCTAGGGGTTTATCTACGCTGACGAACCATTGTTTAGACGGCAATGGCTCAATAGGAGTACCACAACGGTAACAAACAGATAAATTATTAGTAACTGCTTCTTCCTTAATTAGTAAGCCCTGTTTTTTAAGCTCAGCAACAATTAACTCCCGAACAGCTAAGGTTGAAAGGCCACTAAATTGTCCTAGGTTGTGTCCCAAAAGACCGTCAGTATCAATAACCTTAACCATTGGAAGATCATATTTCTCAGCTAACTGCCAATCACTAAGCGAATGGGCTGGCGTCACCCCTACAGCCCCAGTGCCAAAATTACGATCCACTGAACGGTCAGCAATAATTTTTAAGGTAAGCGGTTGGCCACAGAAATTAAGAGAATAAGTTTGACCGATATATTGTTGATAGCGTTCATCTTGCGGATGGACAGCTACGGCCGTATCGCCTAATTTAGTCTCTGGCCTAGTAGTAGCTATGGGTATTGGAAAATCAGGAGAATATTTAAAAGTATAAAGTTTAGCCGCCTGCTCCCGATAATCTACTTCATCATCGGCCAGCGTGCTTTGACAGCGAGGACACCAATTTACTACTCTTTCTCCCCGATAAATTACTCCCTCATTATACATTTCTACAAACATATGCCGCACCGCCTTTTGACGAGGTTCATCCATAGTAAAAGCTAACCGCGACCAATCCAGAGAAGCACCCATTTTTTTAATTTGCTCTAAAATAGTAGTTTGAATTGGCAAAGCAAACTGCCACACACGGCGTAAAAATTCAGTTCGGCCATAATCATAACGGGTCTTGCCTTCTTGTTTATATAGCATCTTCTCTACTACATTTTGTGTAGCAATAGCGGCGTGGTCAGTGCCAGGAAGCCATAAACTCCGATGTCCCTTCGCTCGATGATAACGTATAAGTACATCTTCAATAGCTAACATGGCGGCATGACCTAAATGTAGTTTATCAGTAATATTAGGAGGCGGCAAAACAATAGTATAGTTTGGAGCTGTCGGCGGTAAAGATAAATTATCTGGATTAAACAAACCACTAGCTACCCAGCGCTGGTAAATAGCCGCTTCATATTTTTTAGCGTCGTAAGTTGGTGCTAATTCACTCATAAAGATAAGAAAAACTGCTGTCAGCATACCAAAAAAGCCCTGAAAAAGCAAGGTAAAAAACTAACTTCTATTTTTGACCCTTAATGTTATAAACTCAACCTTGGAGCACCCTACTACTAATAATGTCTTTTTTGTTAAACACCTCCCTTTTGTTATTAAACAACTTTTTTAGGAGTTACCACATAATCATTATTTGTCAGGGTAAATTTTCTTAATAAAATTATAGTTAATAGATAATATACGATACCAATAATAATCCGCCAGCAATAAGGCCAGTCAACCATAAAGCCTGCCAAGGGTAAATGGGCTAAATACTTAATAATCATAAGTAAAACATTCAGTAGCCAACCGGCAGGCGCAAAAATAAAAACCTGACCAGCCGGCCACAGCCAAGCTATGGGGCTAGCCAGCAAGAGAAAAATAGTAAGCCAAGGCAAGGCCCAAACAACAAGAAGATTAGCTAACGGAGCAATTAACGAAATCTGGCCAAATTGCCAAAAAATAAGGGGCCAAGTCCACATCTGAGCGGCCAAGGTCACGGCCAAATTATCCCGAATAAAAGGATAACGAACCAACGGTAATCGTTTAATGATGTTGTCCCACCGGTTGGTCCAGGTCATTAAACCTAAAACTGCTAAATAGGAAAGCCCAAAACCTAAATCACCCCATAAATAAAAAGGGTTAACAATAAGCATAAGACTGGCGCTAATAAGCAGTAAATGGTAGGCCTGAACTACTCGGCCTAACTGCCGGCCCCAGAGCATTAAAAGACCCAATAACCCGGCCCGAACGGCTGAAGCTGGACATCCAATAAGGGCTAGATATACCACAATAACTATGCTAGTGACGGTAGAAGCCAGCAGGCGCGGACAACGCAAGAGAAGTAAATTATTAAATAATAAGATTATAAGTAAGCTAATATTAAAACCTGACACGGCGGTAATATGGCTGAGACCAGTAATAGCTAAATTATGACGCCACTCCGCTGACAAACGACTCGCTCCACCCCAAATAAGAGGACCAGCTAGACTAGCGGCCGGCTCAGGTAGGCTAGTAGTTAGCACTTCAGCCAGATGCTGTTGGCCATTAACTAATCTAAGCCATAAATTCAACGGCCGACGACCCACTAACTGCCGTTTTTCACCAGCCATTATAACTTCTATTCTCCGACTAAATAAAGAATAACGATAACTAAACACTCCACCTACTGGCCAAGGTTTTAATTTACCGCTAAACTGCCATTCTTCACCCACTTTACTATCTAGCCAGTTATCTGGACCATAAATCATCGCCCGACCATTGAACTTTATAACTTCATGACCGCACTGAGCTAACTTAACTTTAACAATAAGCTGGGAACCACCGTTACTGCGAGGTTGCGGCTGACCCACAATTTCGCCCCGCATGGTCATAATCTTGTTAGAACAAATCAAGTGACTAGCAACCGCTTCTTTAGTTACTAGGGCTAGATGCGCCCGGCCAAAACCAAGAGTTAAACATAAAATAATTAACCATCGTTTTTTCAGGGGCAAGAAACTACTGCCATAAGCTAAGCCCGCCAGCCCGCCATAATAATATATAACTGGCCACTGCTCGGGCCATAAACCAGCTATAGCTAAACCAATAATAAAAGCCAGCCAGGGGTAGCTGGACCAATGAGATTGTCCCCCTCCTCTTAACATTATAGTAATTTATTTATTAAGATTCCTTATTGCGTCTTTCTAGCTCCCATAACAGATAAGCGCGAATAAAGTTACCAAGTTTGCCATCGAGGACAGCCTCTACATCGGTAGTAGTCATATTAGTACGATGGTCTTTAATTAACTGCTGACCATAAAGAAAATAAGACCTGATCTGCAGTCCCCAATCGGCTTTAACTTGCCCGCCCTTTAGAGCTTGCCGTTTTTTTTCTAGCTCCTCCGCTTCCTGCCTAGCTAATTTAGAACGCAAAACAGCTAAAGCTAGGGCCCTGTTTTGATGCTGTGAACGTTCGCTTTGACAAGTCACCACTAACCCAGTAGGTAAATGGGTAATACGGACTGCTGAGTCAGTAGTATTAACTCCCTGGCCACCTGGGCCAGAAGCATGGAAAACATCAATTTTAATATCATTTATATCAATAACTGGCGCTTCCGCTTCAGGTAACTCAGGATAAACTTCTACCATAGCGAAAGAAGTCTGACGCAAATGCTGAGCATTAAACGGTGAATTGCGCAATAATCGATGAGTCCCGTTTTCTCCTCTAAGATAGCCATAAGCCCACTCGCCAGCCAACCGCAAAGTAACACTTTTAATGCCAGCTTCGTTTCCCCTCTGTTCTTCTATGACTTGACTAGTCCAGTTATTACGCCAAGCATAACGTAAATACATTCTTTCTAACATTGCCGCCCAATCTTGCGCTTCCACTCCCCCCGTGCCGGCATGAATAGATAAAATAGCTGGCCGCTCATCATGAGGTTGAGTAAAAAAACGGCTAATTTCTAATTGATCAATTATTTTAGTAAGTTCTGGCAGTTCTTCCTGGACCAGCTGATTAATCTCTGGACCATCTTCTTTATTAACTAATTCTACTAAATCATCTAGCCGCTTCAATGTTTGGTAATAATTGTTTAACACCTGTTCGGTGGCCTCAATTTGTTGTAATAGCTCACCAGCCTGAGCAGGGTGAGACCAAAAATCTGGCTCCGCAGTGGCCTGCCGCCACCCTCGCAATTTATCTGTTTGACCAGCTAAGTCAAAGACATCTCCCAATTTCTAGGAGGCGCTGACGTAAATTTTCTATTGCCTCTTTATTGATTATTTCTGCTGGCATATAACAAAATTATTTATGGATAATAGAAAAAATTTGGTTGATTAAATTATTAATAAACGGCGGCAAATAAATAACTCCACCCACGATAGTAATAATAGCCACGGCTGTTGTTATATATCCCCATAGACGTCGCCGCCTAACATATTTAGAGATTGCCTGCACC
>JAKJDQ010000018.1 GCA_022705845.1 Patescibacteria group bacterium
ACAATATTATCAGGATAACCCACTCCCATTAAATAACGAGTCTTGTCGCGAGGCAAAAGAGGCTCCAGCCATTCCAATACTTCATACATCTGTTCCGCCGTCTCCCCGACAGATAGCCCTCCAATATTATAACCGTCAAAATCCAAGGCTACCATATCTGAAAGACTTTGTTCTCGCCACTTACGGCTGACCCCGCCCTGAATAACTCCAAATAATAATGGCCTGGGCTGAGGTAAATTAAGATAATGGGCTTTAGCTCTCTTAGCCCAGTTAGTGGTCCGTTCAACCGACTGGCGAATTTTAACTAAACTGGCCGGCAAAGCTAAACATTCATCTAGCGCCACCGCAATATCAACCCCGCAAGCCACCTGCATATCTAAAGATGCCTCAGGTGTTAGATAATAACGACGACCATCGCGTGGTGAACTAAAATATACCCCATCAGCGGTTAACTTAACTAAATTATGGCTGTGTACCCGCCGACCGGTTAAAGAAAAAATCTGGAAACCGCCGCTATCAGTTAAAATTGGACCATTCCAGTCCATAAAATGATGCAGTCCGCCAACCCGCTTAAAAGCCTCAATACCCGGATTTAACAGTAAATGATAGGTATTAGCTAAAATTATTGGCGCTCCAAGTTCCCGTAATTCTTCAGTCGCTAAATGTTTGACCACTCCTGAAGTAGCCACCGTCATAAAAACTGGGGTCTTAACCTGGCCATGAGCTGTCGCTAAAAGACCCAGCCGAGCTGCCGACTGATTAGATTGCTGCTTTAAAGTAAACATCAACAATAATTAATTTTTAATCTTTTTAACCGCTAAATACAAAACCTCAGGCTGCTCTGGATCAACTAACAGCGCCTTACCGGCTCGACTAGTCGGTAGTTTCTTAGTAGACCAAGTCTTGCCTCCGTCTAATGACCGATAAAAAGTAGTATTGGTCACATAATAAATCTCTTGACTATTACGAGGATTAATGGCTAAGGCGTTAATGATCGTTTGACTCTCAGGCGTCAGTAATTCAATCTTTGTCCAACTATCTCCCAAGTTAACAGACTTAAAAAGACCATAATCAGTAGCTAAATAAGTGACTGGCTGATCTTCTAAAGAAATTGCTAAATCACGAAATTGGTTGCCAATCTTAAATTCCTCTAAGCTTTTATTAATATTCTCCCAGGTTGCTCCACCATCGGTAGTTCTAAATAGTCCTTTGCCGGCAGTAGCGGCAAACATCAAACGGCTGTCTTTCGGGCTCATAACAATGCGTTTTATGGTATTATTAAAGCGCTGGACGACTTGCCAAGTTGCTCCTCGATCATTGCTCTGTAAAATATCACCCCGCGAGGTCCCTAAAAAAACTACTCCAGAATTATAATGATCAGTTAATAAACTAGTAATAACCACATCAGGCGCATTATCATAATAAACTTGTTTCCAGCTGCGGCTACAATCTTCGGAACGCAATAAACGATTGCCCGAGGCAGCAAAAATTAAACATTTATTATAATAATCAATAGCCACAGCCCGAACATTAATGCGTCCCAAGCTAGTAGCAATTTGCCAATTCTGCCCCCCATCATAAGTAAAAGCTAAGCCATTATCTACACTGGCCAAATACAAAGCCCGATGGTCACTAGGATCCATAACAAGCATATTAGCATCTAAAGAGGCAATACTTCCCGGATGACCGCTGTTACTGGGAATCAAACTCACTGACTGCCAATTGTCGCCACGATTGCCACTACGAAAAACCCCACCAATATCGGCTTGGCTAGTTGGTTTATTAATAGCCGAACAACCACTAAGGCCAATTAGCAAAATCAGCCCCAGAAATAGATAGCGACCATGTTGCCATAAAATAGACATATAGTTTATGCGCCAACCGCTAAGTTATGAAAAACCAAGTTGGGAGCAACATTGGCTGTCAGATACTCGCGGGCTGCGCCTAAATTAGTAAATATTTTTAATAATACTGACAAAGATAAAACATCAGCGGCCTTTTCTAGCTCATCACGCAAAAACCAGTGTTGAATTAAGGGTAATTGATCTTGCTTAATCAATAGCAAATCTCTAATAAGCCCCAGCCAGATCTGCCATAAGTTCCATTCTGTCTCCCCGGCCGAGATAGCCACCGAAGGATAAACTTGACGAAGATAAGCTAGACGATCAGCTAAAACTGGACTTGTTATTAATTGTAATAGAATTTTAGCGGTCTGACAATAATCTTGAAACAACTCAGGCTGTTCCAAAAACCGAATTGCTAAATTAGGCCGACCTAAACAAACTTGAGCTAAATTTTTAGCTAAATCGCGATTAGTTCCCCAATCATTAACTAGATGGTCATAAATTAAATCAGCCGCCACCGGATAAAATCTAAACACTTGGCTACGGGAAACAATGGTAGCTGGTAAAGCAGATAAATTCTCTACCAAAAAAATAAAAAGCGCCTGAGCTTGGGGCTCTTCTAAATTTTTCAGTAAAGCATTAGCCGCTGGTTCACTTAACTGGTCAGCGTGGCGAATTAAAGCCACCTCATAATTATTAGCTAATGATGATAAACCAACTTTATCTAGAAGCTGGCGCACTTGATCAATACTAATTTTTTGCTTATCCGGCAGGACATCCAATTCATAAAAATCTGGATAAATACCGCGAGCTGTCTGCCGGCAAGTTTCACACTGTTCACAGGGCCAATCTGACCCTGCTTGGTCACGCCGTTCACATACTAAAGTGCGCATAAAATTCTTGGCTACCATCGCCTTGCCTACATCAGCTGGACCAACTAAAATATAACTTTGCGCTAATTCACGCGAAGCCAAATGAGCAGCCCAACACCGAGTAACCCGCTCATTACCAATATGAAGCCAATGAAGCTGATGGCCTTGAATTTCCATATAGCTATTAGATTATCACGGGTCAAGCTAATTGGCAAATAATTAAAACTCCTCTAAATTAGGCCGAGCCAGCTCATACATCGTCTCTACCTGGACAGCGTTTAGGGCGCCTTGCCATATTGTTAATTCATCAAGTTCAAATGGCCAATTCTCTTGTTCTATGGTCAGAGAGGTCAACGGATTATTAAGCCACAGCGCCTCGCCCTGCCAATAAAGACGACCATCTAAATATAAAGATAGACGATAAGCATAAGAATCATAAACTAAAACTGTCTGATGCCACTTGGCATCTTCAATGCGGCTGTCTACGGGGTACCATCTGCCACCATTATAATAAATACCCGCGCCCCAAGTACCAACCACCATTCCAAATAGTGCTTGACCGTTTAGGTCGCGTAAAACAATACCACCTCGACTCTCATTAGGGTATGAGCTACTATGCCACCATAAAGATAAAGATACATCTTGGTTATTAATGATCGAGGACAATGTAGTCTGCGGATCATTAGGATGTCCTATCCGTACTCCCAAATTAAAAGGACTGTATACCCAACGACCAATTGGAGATAAAGCAGCGCGCTGTAAATTATCATAAGCTATATCGCCATCACCATCATCAAAAGCCCAATAATAAACAGCGACTGGCGCAAGTTGCTCAGGACGATTAAGTCGCGGGCTTAAAGGTAAAGACAATTGCTGAAGACGACGCACCTCAGCTGGGCTTAAAACCCGTTGCCAAATTGCCAGTTCATCACGGTCAATGGGCCAATTCTCGTCAGCTAAATCCAGCCTAGTAATCATCCGCGGTGGATTATAGTCAGCGGCCATCGTCCACTTTAATTGCCCATCAACATATAGTTTAAGCTGGTTATTCTCTTGACTGGCCACTAAAAGATGCCAATTAGCATCCTGCGGCAGAACATCTAAAATAATATAATACTGGCCATAATGCCAAAATTGGACTGACCCCATTGCTGAAGGAGTAAGTCCAAAGATGATCTGGCCATCCGCACCCACGAGATACTCATGACCTCGACCTTCATTAGGATAAGAAGCGTTACGCCACCAGTAAGCCAGGGTTACGGCTGCCGGATCAATGGCTGGGCCCAGGTTTAGACTCACTGCCGGCCGTTCCCAGGTCTGGTAGGCAGCACAGCCAAAATAGCCCACGCGCCATAAAAAGGGCTGATTTATAATATTAGCCTGGCCCGCCCAGTCCTGAATTGTATCCCCTAAACATTCATCAAAATGCCAAAGATGGGCTAATCCAACGCTTAATGAATCCCCATCAAATACTTGATGCTTGCCCGAACGAGGGCTAACCTCAGGCTGATCAACAAAATCCTCTAAATTATTATCAGTATCCCAACCGCGTCCTAAATTAGTTTCATTACCCCCCGGCCCCAAACTAGAAGCCGTAGAATTAGGCCCAGCTTTACGCTCTAAACTATGGCCAGCCGCTAAATCAGCTAGAGCCGGCTGACCTTCCGGATCACTAGCCTGATTATATCCTACCTTGTCTAAAACATTATCCTGGCCATCTACTAACCGTATATGACCTCCGCTATCGGCTAAGCCCCAATTACTTAAATGCTGGTAGTCGGGAATAGTAAGACCAGCATAATCAGCGCTAGCTAACAAAAAATAGCTATGAGCCTCAATATAACTACCCTCTGGCAAACCATCACTGCCTAAACGATTAATCCAAGCTAAACCTTCGGCCGATTTACTCTGCAACCGCCAGCCAGTCAAGTCAACGGTTTCATTGTTAGGATTATAGAGCTCAACAAATTCATCACTCGCTCCGCCTGATCCCCGAGTCGCGAATTGGCTAATAACTATCTTGGGCGGCGGACCGCTAGGTTGAGCTATAAGGGTGGTATAAGTATCAGCAGAGGAATTAGAAGGCCAATTTTCCCAATTACCCACTAAATCGCGAGCCCGCACCCGAAAAGAAACTTTTTGACCAACATTAAGGGGCTCATCAAAAATAGTACTAGTATAATTTACCTCTTCCAGCCAAGGCTGCCAGGATCCACTGCCAACTCGATACTGAACATCAAAGACTAACTGACCACTAGGCTCACTGCCCAAATCTTCTCCCAACCACGCTACTACAAACCCTGTCTCTGTAACAGTTTCTGGCAAAGCCACCATACTGGAGCTAGGTTTAGTTTTATCTAACACAATGATAAAGGTGGAGGTTGGTCCAGTTTGGCCAGCCGGACTCATAGCGACAATAGCAATATTATTACGGCCCTCAGTAAGACTAACGGCTGAACGCCATTTACTATCGGCTAAAGACTGGGCTGTGCGACCATTGACTAGCACTTTAGCGTCATTGTCCACGAAACCACTAATAGTTAGTGAACTAGAACTAGTAAACCACGGATCTGTCGGCGGATAATCAATCACTACCTCGCCCGGCGGTGTATTGTCTAAAACTGTCCAACTAGCGCTTAATTTAGCTGAATAATTGCCAGCCCTATCACGCGCCCGCACCACCAGCTCATGCTTACCGGGCGATAAATTATTATAGGTTAAATTAGACGGACAAGGTTCCTCCCCGCCACCATCAAGATCACAAAATAATTCACTGGCCTCATTAACTTCCACCGCAAAAACAACCTTGTCACCGGCAACAGTACTAGAGGGTTTAGTTAGCCAACTAATCGTGGGCCGCTCCTTGTCAATCAGCCAAGAAAACACCACCGGCGTCGGGTCAACATTAGAAGCTTCATCAATGGCTCGCACTTTCAAAGTATAAGATCCGGCAACTAAATTTTTAAGCTCATAATCAGCGGCACATTTTTTCCAGTTCTGGTCATTAAGCTGACATTCAAAAGTGCCAGGTTCATTAGAAATTAACAAAAATTGAGCTGTACCAGTATTAATTACCGCCGGCACTTCAGTTTTAATGGTAGTTTCGGGCGGTTGCCGGTCAGCATTGGGCTGGCTAGAAGTAGTATTAGTCTTAACGGTAGAAGTATTAATATTACTACTAGTACTAGCGGTGGTTGTTGTTTTAGAACTTGTAGCCGTATTAGGACTATTAGAGACAACCCCACTAGTGCTAGTCGTTGATGAGGTGGATAGGATTGGCTGAGCTTGACAGCGACTGCTATAAATACCTAATTTAGCCTGTTTAGCCGTTTCACCAGCAGTAATAATTTCTTGCCGTCTCGCCTGATCTTTAGCTAAAGGACAATTTAATTGGTTGGCTGTACAAAAAAATACTTGAGCCAATCCTTCCAATGCCAATTCTTTATTAACAAAAACATCACCAGCATAAACATAACGCAGTAGACGACCATAACTATCCTTATCTCCTCCGCTATCGGCTACTAACTTAAGCGGCCCCCCTGCTAGCAAACCCTGATTACGGCTCTTAGCTTCTTCAGCTAGACACTCGCTAGCCTTATTAGAAGTAGAGGCTAATTCTGGAGCATCAATACCTAAATACCGCACTTTTTCCCCAGTAGTAAGCTCGATGGTATCGCCATCAATTACTCTTTTAACTCCTAAATTAGACTTTGGTTCATCTACTCCTGTCTTCGGGGTTGAGCTAGTCGCCACTAAATTAGCCTCCACTTTAGATGTAGCGCTACTAGGGGTCAATACGGTTGTCGCCCCTGAGGTCACAACTATAGAATTAGTAGCCGCTAAAGTAGAGGAAACTACGGCTGGAGATGATCCTAAATCATTACTAACTTTAGCCGGATTATCTATAATCTCAACCGGCGCCTCGCTACTGCCCTGAATAGTTGAACGCCAGCGAGTTAACCACGATGTTGTCTCAGACACAACCCCAGGATCGGCTACGGCTTCAAAAAAAAGACGCAGCAACTCTGCCCCATAACCAACAGTCAGGGGCGTAATCTGCGACCAATAATCACTAAGCACTAGATCATCTAAGATAAAACGGCGACGCGCTTCATTATAATAAGCTAGCCTATATCCCCGATAAATAATATATCCACTCTCCGAAGGCCAATCTTTAATAGCCGGTTTATCTGGCCAATCACCGGCCTGAGCCGGACTATTAATTGTGTCTTGGCTAAAATAATTAACATTAACAGCACTGGCTAGCTGGCGAAAACAATCACGGTAATCTTGACACCGCGGCCGTACTAAGGCCGACAAAACCGCTAAGTCCCCATGATGTTGAAACACCCAATTTTCTAGAGCATCTCCTAAGACATGAGGGTCGTTGCGGCTGTGGGCTGGTACGCTAATATCTTGTAAGACATGAAGCACATGTCCCAAATTAATGAAGGCCGTCTCATAATTTCCTTTCCGGTAAGCTTCAATGGCTTGGTACCAGCTAAAAGCTGAACCATAGATGAGATTAGCTTGCGCGCCTGGCGACATCGCCCAATCTGGCGCTGTTTCTAAAGACATTAAATGATAGCTACCAGCACTTAATGGCCGATCGGTCTGGGGCCACCAAAAATGATTCATTGTCCTTAGGACTGGTTCATCCTCAGCCGCGGCACCAGTAGCTAGCCATTTTAATTCTTGGTCACTAATTAATGGACGGAAAGCTAGATTATATACCTGAACTGACCAACTGGTAAGTCGGGGGTGAGTAATATTATGGTCATAGGCTAATGCCGGCTTACAACCCATAACCAACAACAAAGACAATAAACTAAGCCACCAGTGGCTCTTTCCCCTCCTTAACATAAATTTTAATAAATATCGCCAATTTGCCACCGGCCAGCTAAATTCTGGTAAAGTTCAATGCGGCCGGTAGTGGTGGCGGTAGAATAACTTAAAACGGCCCGCTTCTTACAAGCCATAGCGTCAGACAGACAATCACCAATAAATACCAAGGTGGTAGTCTCAGGCAAACTTTGATCTAGGGCCCACAGGGCTGGGTCTTCCCAGGCTGTTTGAAAATACGGCCGCCTCACTCCAATCACATAGGCTAGGGCCGTATCACGCTCTCCTGCCTGCAAGGCCTGCCAAAACCCCTTGTAGGCTGTCTCAGGGCTATCCCCGCCCAAACTAGTCCGCGCATCATCTAAAAAAGGTGCCTGCCATTGACGCCACCTTATTCTCTCTAAAATGGTTGGCCCTAAAACTAGCCCCGCTAAAATAATAACCAAAACTAATCCAATAATTATCCATAAATAGGGTTGAACTAATATTTTTTTCAACTTATTAACCATATAAATAATGGCGGGAAAATTATTAAGTCGCCCGGTCGGTCTAGCGCAGAATTAACGCTCCCCCCTTAAACGTTATTCGGCCAAACCGACCAGGCCACTTAACAAAACAATCCGCGAGCGGATTGTTTAGCCCCCTCCTTAAAAAATATAATTATTAATTATTAATCACTTACAAACTATTCTGTTGCCATTGTCTCCTCACTAGTAGACATTAATGGCGGCGCATAACCTGGCCAATCTTTAGTCCAGTATTCATTTTGCCGCATTACCGCATAAGCATCACCTGGATTACCTAAATAATAACGTTTGCCATCACCAGCCACATACCAGGCAGATTTATCACCCTCAATCTGTAACAAAATTTTACCCTTGACAGTATTGACATATTGCGGATTAATGGGTAGCATCCCCTCACCTAAAGGATTATAACCACGCAACCATTCAACCTTGTCATCATAACCGTCACCATCAGTATCCGCCTTGTTAGGATCACTACCAAGCGAACGTTCAATAGTGTCGGATAAACCATCGTCATCGCTATCTTCTCCGCCCAGATTAGCATCAGCCAAGGGAATACTCATTAAATTCTTATTAGTCACCCCCGTACCCAATTTAACAATCAGGCCATAGATATTGGCATCAGCTAGATTCAAATTCATCCGGCATTGCTCACTAGTTTGCTCTAGGGCTGTCTTTTCTGTTAATAAATTCTGGTACGCCGTAGTTTTTTCTTTAAGCTGACTGTCGGCAGATTGCATTTTGCGAGCACTCTCGGCTAACTCAGCCTGTATCTTGGCTAAATCTTGCTTTTTCTGCTCTAATTCAGTCTGAGCCGCCGTCAGCTCGCCCTGCGCTCCCTCTAAACTTTGTTTAACTTGACTAATTTCTAATACCAACTTAGTGTTATTGTTATAAATCCGCACCATAATCGCCACCGCGGCAATAACAATTAAAACGACCACGGTATAAAATAAATAACGTTGCAGACGACGGACTTTAATCTCCTTCATAACTTGCTCAGAAGAGACTACTGGCTGGCCGCAGTGGGGACAGACAGTACTGTCATCCGGCATCTGACGATTGCACCTAGTGCAAATCATAAATTGGGGGTTAAGTTAACTTACTGCCATTATTATAATCTAAATTAACAAGTTGGGCAAATAATTTTTTTTAGCTAATAATAAAGCAGTTTTTAAGATGAAATCTAAAACAAGTAAATAAATATCATTTTGAGGGAACATTAAACAAATTCTTCTTGCTTTTTTGTGTATGACGATTATAATAAAATTATATGACCATAAAGGGCAAAATTAGACAAATTATTCTCCTCCTGGGTGATTGGTTATTATTATATCTGAGCTTATTTCTGACCTTAGTGATCCGACGCCAGCACTGGCCAGAACCAAATATCTGGCATGACCATCTAATAGTTTTTAGTTGGATCTTCATCCTGTGGCTCCTCATTTTCTATATTGCCAATTTATATAATCTCAACATCCTTGCCAAAGGACCACGCTTTACTGAACGCGTCCTCAGAACTATTGCTGCATCCGCCATCCTGTCGCTAATCATTTTTTATCTCTGGCCCCAGGCACGGATTACTCCTAAAACTAATCTGGCCATTTTTACCGGCATCTATACTCTGGCTTTTCTTACTTGGCGTCATCTCTGGCGTCATAATCTACGCCAGGCCCTGCCGCGTAATAACGTCCTGCTTATTGGCTATGACCACATGGCTGAAGAACTATGGCAAGTATTAAGCTCAGCGCCCCACCTTGGCTATAATCCTAAGCTCCTCTTTAACTATGAGCCACCCCAACAATCTATAGCTAGCTGGGAAATTATTAGTGACCCCGACAAACTAATGCCGGCCATCATTAATAATCATATTAATACCATTGTCATTGCTGAACGGTACCGAGCTGACAGCCGGTTAAATCAAATCCTCTTTGACCTGCTACCACTCAAACTAACCTATCTCACTTTACCCAATTTTTATGAACAACTAACTGGCAAAGTACCAATAAGCGCCATTGGTCAACTATGGTTTCTGGAAAATCTTAATTTAGTAGATAAACGCTGGTATCTAGCCCTGAAACGAGGCAGTGACTTTATCATCGCTGCTCTTGGCTTTATTATTACTTTACCGCTTTGGCTAATTATTGCTCCACTCATTAAAATAACCAGCCACGGCCCAATTATTTTTAAGCAACAGCGAGTCGGCCGAGATAGTAAGCCCTTCATAATTTATAAATTCCGGACGATGAAGATAGAAGATAATAATTTCCAACCAGTCGGCGACCATGACAAACGAATTACTCCGGTAGGCCGCTTCCTAAGACAAACTAGGTTAGATGAATTACCACAATTTATTAATATTTTAAGAGGCGAAATGAGCTTTATTGGACCACGGCCAGAGCGGCCAGAATTAGTCCAAGAATTAGCCCGTCAAATTCCTTTTTATAACATCCGCCATTTAATTCAGCCGGGTGTTACTGGCTGGGATCAAGTCTCGGGTGAATATCACTCCCCCTCGCTAGAAGATACCTATAAAAAACTCCAATACGACTTATTTTACCTTAAGCATTGCTCTATCTATCTAGACTCAACTATTATTCTAAAAACTATCGCCACAGTATTATCACGAGGTGGCAAATAATCATTTCTTGACAATTATCGTCTCAAAATGATACGATTATAAGGTTAAAATGATACGATAATATGAAACAAAAATATTCAAGACAACAAAAGATTATTGACTATTTACTTCAAAAAGGACAAGGAAAATCAGCAGATATTCATAATTACCTTATCAATTATGAAAATCTTTCTCTAATTACTGTCAAACGAGAGTTGTCGTCAATGGTTAACCAGGGTCTTCTTACTATTAAAAAAGCCGGAGCCGCCACTAGTTATACTGTCACTACTTATGGCCGGCTGCTATGGGAAGTAGACCCCCAACAATATTGTCAAATTGAACCTGACCAGCGCTGGGGCAATACCAGTTATAATTTTAATTTATTCTCAGCAATCAATTTCTGTCTCTTTACTCCCCAAGAATATCAGGAATTAGAGCAAGCAACGGCAATCTACAAGGAACGAGCTGCTAAAGTATCACCAACTATTAATCGTAAAGAACTAGAAAGGTTTATTATTGAACTCTCGTGGAAATCTTCCAAAATTGAAGGTAATACTTATAGCCTTTTAGATACTGAACGTTTACTGAAGTATGGCTTAGAAGCACCGCATCATACTAAAGAAGAAGCCACAATAATTATTAACCATAAACGGGCTTTTGAATTTATTATGGAGCATCAAGAATTTTTTCAGACCCTGACAAGAGTAAATTTAGAAGAATTACATAAAATATTAATGCAAGATCTAACCATTAATAATAACTTAAGAACTATAGGGGTGGGTGTCACTGGCTCTCGCTACCGACCGTTAGACAATAAATATCAGATAGCAGAGGCGCTGGAAGACTTATCGCAGGCTATCACTAGACTTAAAACTGGCTATGATAAAGCACTATTAACGTTAGCCGGCATTAGTTATATCCAACCATTTGAAGACGGCAACAAGAGAACAAGCCGCCTAATGGCTAATGCCATTTTATTAGCTCATAATCTAGCTCCCCTGTCATATCGCAGTGTTAGCGAAGAAGAATATAAAGAAGCCACTCTGGTATTTTATGAACTAAATTCCATTGTGCCACTAAAGACAATCTTCATTGGACAATACGAATTTGCTGCCAATAATTATGCCCTCGCTAATTTATAATTTTAGCTACAATACCTTTTAATTTGACTGCTTAACTGCTCAGGAGTAGTGGTTAATAGATCATTAAACACCACATTGGGCAATAAAGGAATCATACAACGGCCATCAACTAGATGATTAGTACTTAATCCCGGCACATAAAAAAGCCGGCTATTAACAAGACAAAAAACTGGCTTATTTAGGGCTATCGCTAAATGGACATTAAAAGAGTCAAGACTTATTAACCCTTGACTATCTTTTAATAAATCAGCTAACTGCGGTAGGGATAAATTAGTTAAAGTAATAACCCTGTCATTATTGTTTAAAGGCTGAGTTATGGCTGCCAGCCAGTCCTGTTGATTAGCTAGACCGGTTATTACCAAAGAATTATCAGAAAAATTATCTAGGAATATCTGAACAAAAGACAGCCATAAACTTGGTGACCAGGTTCTTTCAGGATCAAACGATACCGGCGATAAACACCAATAAGGAACAGTTGGTTTTTGCGGGGCAGAAACAAAATTAAAAAATTGTCCCCGTGGCTCATATTTTTTAAGAATTTCTTCTTTAATGTGTAATGGCTTTAACAAATTAAGATAGTTCTCCCACTCTTGCGCCCGTAAATTATAATTAGCTAAATAATTAGCTAAATAACTGGCCTGACTGATGTCAAAAGCGATAAGATAATGACCCAGTCCCCGCCATGGCCAATTACAGCTTGGCCAAAAAGCGCGAGCGTTAATAACTATGTCATAATGCTCATGGCGCAGGGCTAGCCAGCTCTTAAAATTACGATAACCAGTCGCTAAGAATTGCCGGGTACGCTTTCCTAATTTCATTTTTTGCCGGCCAGGAATATTTTGTAGCAATAAATCTTGCCAATAATATACCTGTCTAATCGCTGGATTATTGTCTAAAATAGCCTGACCGTGCGGATGAATTAAGTAATCAATAGAGCTTGCTGGATAAGCTTCTTTAATAATAGGTAATAAAAAGGTAGAAAATAATAAATCACCTAATTGGTCTACTTTAATAATTAAAATCTTGGGATGATCCACAATGTGTTTAATTGGTCGGGGCCAGATTAATATATCGCCCAGCAATTCAAAGGGCCAGGTTATTAGAAACCAGCAGCCCTTAAATAGTTTAATAACTAACCGTCTAGGACTTACCTTTAGATAAGTATAGTTAGCAATAAATTTGTGCCACAACTTAATATGGCGTTTAAGT
>JAKJDQ010000040.1 GCA_022705845.1 Patescibacteria group bacterium
CCGACCAACCTCCACTAATACCTGGACTTTTATCACCGCCAATAAACAGATTAATGGCCAACCACGCACCGGTGAAAGTGCTACTACCTCCATATATTATAAGTGGCATCCTGGCACGGTCTGGGCCAAAGTAGTAGTTGTAGCTAATTGGGATGGTACTCAGACTACTTACGTCCGCAATATTCGTTTTTATGTAGAATAGGCTATTAGGGCAATTATAAAAAGAGCTATAAATATAGCCCTTTTTATAATTAAGCAGGTAAAAGTTATTTTAAGGTAACCTTACCACCGGCTTCTTCAATTTTAGCCTTAATAGCTTCAGCCTCTTCTTTCTTAACCCCCTCTTTAATTATCTTAGGGGCAGCATCAACTAAATCTTTAGCGTCCTTTAAGCCTAAATCAGGATTAATTTCCCTAATTGCTTTAATGACAGCAATTTTAGTACTACCTGCTTCAGTTAATTCCACATCAAAGCTGTCTTTTTCTTCAGCTGGAGCAGTCTCAGTACTAGCGGCAGGACCAGCAACCATCATCGCTGGAGCTGAAGCGCTTACGCCAAATTTTTTCTCTAAAATTTTAACTAGTTCAGATAAGTCTAAAACTGACATTTTTTCAATTTCTTCTACTAGTTTTTTAAATTTAGTGGGAACTTCAACTTGTTCCTCTGATTGATTCATTTCTTCGGTCATATAATTTTTTATTATTCCGTATTTAACGGATTATATTAAACTTGCTGGTTAGCTATCCTTCCCAAGGCAATTACCAGGCCTCGTAAATTATTAGCTAAAACATTAACTAGATTATTTATGGGGTTTTGAAGAGTGCCAACTAAATGAGCCTGTAATTCTAATTTACTGGGCAGATTGGCCAATATTTCTACTTCGCTGGCATTAAGCCAGTGGTTATCTAGTAAACCGCCTAAAAACATTATTTTATTGGCTTCATCTTTTTTTTGAAAATCCCGCACTATTTTAGCTGGGGCCAGCTGATCTCCATAACCAAAGATAACTGCTACTTGGCCGTCAAAATTTTTAACATCTGGCCGTTCTTCTGGTGGTATCTGAGCTAACGCCCTAGCCAGTAATGTCTTTTTAACAGCTAAAAATTCACTTTGCTCATTAATTAATTTTTGACGCAAGACCTCGCCCTCTTTTACTGATAGAGCATTAAAAGAAGCAAAAATGATAGAATTAGCTTGGGTTAATTTAGTTTCTAGCTCATGAATAATTGCTTGTTTTTGTTGTTTGGTTTTAGGCATAAGAGTAATAAAAAATAAAAACTGCCATGTAAAGCATCGCAGTTTAACTTCCAAGAAGCTAAAATTTTGTCTCGGCAGGTTTTACGCCTAAGCTACCTGCTATCTGCGACGTTTTATATTATAATACTAACCAAAAGACAATATTATGTCAAGTATTTATTTATTGGGGTGAGTTGCCTTATAGTTATCAACCTGTTTTTGAAGGTCACTATCTAGCTCAGGAAATTTTTCTGGATATTCAGCTAATATTTCAATATATCCTGACTTAGCTAGTGCCCTGGCAACAGTTTCGCTTAGTTGGGAAATCTTTCCAAAACTATTTTTTAAAGCATTTGCCAGCTCTTTGTCGTGAGTATATTTTTTAATTAATTCTAAAATAATTGCTTCATGATCGGCCGGAGAGAATGCTTGTAGATTATTTGCTACTTGTCGTGCATGGTACCCCCCAGCATGAATTAATGCTATAGCAATATCTTTATCCAGACCAGAAAATTTTTTAAGATCTTCTGCCAGACAATAAATTGTACCGTCATATTGATCGCGATTAAAGGGAGTTTTATCATATTTATTTTTTAGATCAATCAGCTGGTGGGCAATCTCGTTATAATTGATATTAGAAAATTTTTCTATGTTATATATCAACGACCTACTCCACTTAATATTAATTAATTTTTGAGCAATCTCCCGATGATTTAGACCGGAAAATTTTTCTAAATTATCTGCTACCGCCCAACCATTGTCCTTGTCAATTAATTGTTGAGCAATCTTTTTATGGAGTGAGCGAGGAAATTTTTCAATATTTTTGCCTAATTCCTCTATGAGCCCATAATCATTTGAGTTTATTATCTTATTAGCCATAGTTTCATACTCTTCATCAGAAAAATCTATCTTAGCAAATTTTTCCCAGTTATATAGCACTGAGAACCCACAACCATTTTCTAATATGAGGTGAGCAATGTCATTATGGATCTCGGGAGAAAAACCCTTTATGTGATAGGCTATTGTTTGTTCATGTCCTTCGTTAATTAATTTTTGAGCGAAATCTAGACTCAAATTAGAGAAAGCCGTCCCAAGGCAATCTCTTACCTCATAAGAGTAATTTTCTTTTATAAGTTGCTCAGCAATATTTTCGTCTAGACCAGAAAACTTTTTAAGATTTTGGGCCAACATTTCTGTCTTGCCTTGATTGATAAGTTCTTGAGCAATTTGTTGGTGATTTACTTCAGGGAATTTATCTAGATGATCTATTAATTCTTCATAATGACCATCATCTATGAGGTATTTAAGAATTTTGCTATGGTCCAGATTAGAAAATTTGTCTAAATTTTCTAAGACTTCTCCACAATATCCTTTATCTAACAGTTGCTCAGCAATATTTTCATCCAAATTTTGATAATTCTTTAATTCT
>JAKJDQ010000041.1 GCA_022705845.1 Patescibacteria group bacterium
CCAGATATTTTATTGTCTGGTAATCATCAGGCTATTGCCCAGTGGCGGCGGGATCAGATGAAATTAGGTAAAAAGAAAAAACCGTTAGCTAAATAACTAACGGCTGTGATATGTTCTGTCTAGCTGGGGGCGATTCCAATTAGACAATAAAATCAAAGGCATCTCCCAAAAGACTGACATCGGTTGGGAGATTAGACAATATTACTGGATTAATATTATGTCGCCAGTAATCTTTTTGCTGGGTGGTACACATTAAAGATCGCTGGAGACCATTATACCAGGCAGTTTGCATCGGCTCTTCCATATTATTTAGTTTTTTAATAGCCGATTCAATAAGGTCAAGATTATTATTGGCTGTTATGTTTTTTAGCCAATTTTTGATATTATCTTTTAAATATTCGCCGCCGGTTTTCCATAGGCCATAACTAGACTTGAATGTGCTGGTTATTTGTTGGGCCCAGATTAAATATTGGTTAATGATTATATTATTAGGAAATTGGCGTTGGCAGTTGACAATTTGTTCTTCCCACCACTGCCAAAATTCATTAATATCATTACTGGGATCAAAAATCAGCCAATGCCCCGGAGCGGTAGGGCCAATACATTCCATTATCTGGGCCTTATGTACTAGGTAATCGGCCGGACCATCCGCTTCCCTGATAATTTTGACAATTTCGGGGTACTGTTCGAAAAATTTAATATCCTCAAGACACTCTAGTAGGGCCTCTTGATTCATAAATTTTTCTGACACTTTAATTAATCCTGCTAATTTATCCTTATTAGATAAACCGGGATCGTGTTCAGCTACCATAATAGCATTGAGAATTATTCTAGCTATTTGGCCAGCGTCAAAAAAATAATGTTTATCCGTATTGTGGCTGCACCAATCTAGAATATTGGGTAGCCAGCTTACGAACATTTCAATGGGAAAAAAGTAATAATTCATTTTTCCTTCTCCTTTTTATTTATTGTTAAGGTTCTAACTAAATAAAGTGTTTCCTTTAATTTCTTTATTGGTACCCCGGGAGAGACTTGAACTCTCATGAGATTGCTCCCACACGATTTTGAGTCGTGCGCGTCTACCAGTTCCGCCACCGAGGCCTGGCCCATTATTATAAAGGAGAGAAATAAAATTGTCAAAAAAATGGCAATTCGCTATAATACCTAAGTAATAATCCCCCATGTCAAAGACAATTGCCATTGTTAATCAAAAAGGTGGGGTAGGTAAAACTACTACCGCGGTTAACCTTGCTGCTTATTTAGCTAAAATGGGCCAGCGGGTTTTGCTTGTAGATATTGATCCCCAGGCTAATGCTACTTCTGGCTCTGGTCTTTTGCCGACCGGGTTATTGTCAGGAATCTATGAAGCATTGGTCGGCCAACGGTCTATGTCTGATATCATTGTTAATTCGCCCAATGGTTATTTACTGGCGCCGTCAACCATTAATTTAGCTGGCGTTAGTGTAGAATTAGTTAATCTAGAAGAACGTGAATTTAAGTTATCCCAAGCACTGGAGCCGGTTCAAGCTGATTTTGATTATATTATTATTGACGGTCCGCCGTCGCTAGGATTATTAACCATTAATAGTTTAGTGGCGGCGACGCATCTTTTAATTCCCGTGCAAGCAGAATACTATGCTCTAGAGGGTTTGAAACAATTACTGGATACTATTGGTTTAATTCAGACTCATCTTAAACCTAATTTAGGTATTTTGGGAGCAGTAGTGACAATGTATGACCAGCGTAACCGTTTAGCTCGGGCTGTTCTTAAAGAGGTAGGGCAGTTTTTCCCCAATCGGGTTTTTAAGACGGTTATTCCTCGTAATGTCCGTTTAGCTGAAGCCCCTAGTTATGGCCGGTCTATTGTTGATTATGATAAACATTCAAGCGGCAGCAGGGCTTATGAAGCTTTAGCCAAAGAAATTTTAGCCTTAAAATAATATATGTCATCATCAGGATTAGGCCGCGGCCTAGAATCTCTTTTAAGCAGTAGTCCAGCTACTACTCCAATAGATAGCGAGCGAATTACTTATTTAGCGGTTGATTTAATTGAAGTTAATCCACGACAACCACGGGAGGATTTTTCGCCCGAGAGTTTGCAGGAATTAGCTGATTCCATTAAAAAATGTGGCATTTTGCAACCTTTAATTGTGGCTAAAACCACAGTAGGCTATGAGCTGATTGCCGGAGAGCGTCGTCTTAGAGCTGCTAAATTAATTGGTCTTAAGCAGGTGCCAGTAATTATTCGTTCAGCCGATCAAGAAGAGAAGTTGATTTTAGCGTTAATTGAAAATATTCAGCGAGAAAATCTTAATCCTTTAGAAGAAGCTAAGGCTTATCGTCAGTTATTAGATGAGTTTCATCTAACTCAAGACGAATTAGCTAAAAGTTTAGGCAAGGGTCGTTCCAGTATCGCCAACACGTTGCGCCTTTTAAATTTACCCACTGAGACCAAGGAAGCCCTAAGGGCCGGGAAAATTAGCCTGGGTCAAGCTAAAATTTTAGCTGGTTTAGAGCCTCATAAGCAGACCGAGGCCTTGGCCCAGATGGACTTAGAACATACTACAGTAACTGAGACCGCTAAGGCAGTGCGACATCTACGGAGCGTAGCGCCTTCTAATAATATCCATCAAAATAATGACCG
>JAKJDQ010000042.1 GCA_022705845.1 Patescibacteria group bacterium
CAGCTAATCCGGCACTGTGGACAATGATTTTAGCTATTAAAAATTCGCAATGGCCGAATGGTGAGCCCCATAATTTTATTTTTAATAATAATGAGCCTAATTCTTTAAGGGTGATAGGAACTCAAGGTCAGATTATTAAATTAAATCTACGACATGATTTAGAATCTCAGTTAGCCTTGTGGCGAATGGGGCAGAGTAAATTTAGCACGCAACTTAGTGAAGCTAAAATTATTGACTTGAGGTATGGAGATAGGATAATCTATCAATAGTTTATTATTTTATTTTATTTGTATGGATAATGAGGTAATTTTTAAATTAGTTTTCTTTCTGGCAGTATTGGTTTTTTGTGTTTTAGTAGTTGGAATCTTTTTAGTGCTGTGTAAGATTTTACTGCTCTTTACCCCAGAGCTAAACTTTATGGGTCTTATTTTAACCTATCCCTAGGGGTAATGTCGTATAAGATGTATTGTGCGACGTTGTATGTTATTCTCCCCGTTAAGACTTGTGGCCAATAAAAAAAGAAATCAACGGATTTCTTTTTTTATTTTATTATTCTTTTTTACTTACTATTGTTTATTCTTGGCCGGATGGGCAAAAGCACCAACAACATAATCAAATTCATCTTGCCAATTACGATTTTTACAGCTAAAGCCACTCCCCTCAAATTGATGAGGGTCAGCAGGATCGCCAGTTGATGATTCTAAGTCGCGAATGCCTAAAACATAGAACTGCCCTTGACCACGTGGACAAAATTGGCCGTCATCAGCATAGGCTTGGTAGCGAAAAGTATAATCAATACCGTGTGTTGGATCATATTTAGATAGTGGATCAGCAGGAAAATTAGCTGGAAGTAGCCCCTTTTCCACTAAGGGGTAAATAAAGCGATGGTCATCGCTATTTTGGTAGCCTAAATCCCAGTTACCAATATCTTTATCCCCTTCTGGGAATTCACCATATTGATTATAATATTGATTAATAGCTGACTGAATTTTTCTTAAATTGGCAATTCTTATTTGGTCCCGCTCTTTAGCTTGATTAATGGACCAGTAAGTAAAACCAGCACTGGTTAGAAGGAGAAGAAGGCTTAAGATAAAGATGGCGGACAAGGGTCCAAAGCCAGGCAGGTAGTGATAATTAGTCTTTTTCATGTGTTTATGGTAAATAAGGTAAGGGATCAACAGGAATACCATTCAAACGGACTTCAAAGTGTAAATGAGGGCCAGTAGTCATCTTACCAGCGCCAGGGGTACCAGGAGTGCCCCCGCTATAGCCAATTAGCTGGCCAGCAGTAACATAGTCCTCTTCTTGTACTACTATTTTAGAGACATGGCCATAAACGGTAGCCAGTCCATTGTTATGGACAATCATAATATAGCTATAACCCATGCCAGCATTTTTAGCAGCCGCTATGTAGCCATCAGCCGCGGCCATGATGGGAGTCCCCTGCCCGGCTCTAATGTCTATTGCCGGGTGTTCAAAAACATTACGAAAAGGATAATCTGGGTCATGAAAATAGGCATTAATGCGGTTTTTAGGCACTGGCCAGATAAGAACATTGCTTGATTCTCCTTGACTGCTCTTAGGCCTACTGGCTTCTAGCTGGGCTAGTTTTTGACGAACCGTCTTTTCTAATTTACTAATTTCCGCACTAGCTTGCTCTTGTTCTTTTTTAGCATCAGCCAGTAAAGCCTGATACTGACTTTCAGATAATTGGGTTTGCTCTAGAATGAAATTCTTGGTTTGTTTTTCTTGGTCTAGATTGTCTTTTTTATCAGCCAAAACTTGTTGTAATTCAGTTAGTTGTTCGCGTTTATGATTTAAAATCTGCCGTTGCTCTTCTAGTGAGGTTTTTAAGTCCTTTAAGTCTTCCAGCTCATCGCGAACTGCGCTGCTAATATTGTTAAGATATTCAATATCATTGAGAAAATCTGAAAAGGAGTCATTCATTAAAATGATCTCTAATGGGTTCTTACTCCCCTGCTGATCAATGGTCTTAATGAGCTTGCTTAATCGACCTTGAGCTTGATCAATTTGCTGGTCTTTATTGGCAATTTCCAATTCTAAACTGCGCAGTTCTAATTCTGTTTGCTCCATTTCTAGCTTAGTGCCTTCAATATCTAGCTCAATTTCGGCTATTTTGTTATCCAAAATAGACAGCTGATTGTTAAGACTAGCCTTTTCCTGCTGTTTTTCCGCAAGAAGCTGTT
The DNA here is from genome assembly GCA_022705845.1 of Patescibacteria group bacterium. GTDB lineage: Bacteria > Patescibacteriota > Patescibacteriia > Patescibacteriales > Patescibacteriaceae > UBA1359. The sequence continues at coordinate 2,208 of JAKJDQ010000042.1, forward strand.
GGTAATAACGTTGTTGATCGCGTAATTTAGCAACTGCGTCTTTCTTGTTATCTATTTGGCTATTTAGCTCATTAATTTCACTTTCATAATCACCATGCGCCAGTGGCGCTCTGTTGATAATGATCAAAGAGAAGATGGCTATTACTGCTATACTGCCTTTTACTATATTGTAAACACGATGATGTTGCTTCATGTTTTAATTATACTATTTTTTAAAAACTTTGACTAGGACCATGTCTTAGTTATTCTACATAAAAACGAATATTGCGGACGTAAGTAGT
>JAKJDQ010000001.1 GCA_022705845.1 Patescibacteria group bacterium
CGATTATTTCTTGTGAAATTAGGTGTAAAAACCTTTTTTTATTATTCTAAAATATGCCGAAATTAAAGACTTATCAGCCAGTTGCTAAGCGGATGAAACTTACTAAAACTGGTAAAATTAGACGACGTAAGGCAGGACAAGATCATTTTAATGCCCGCGAAGATGGCCAGACGGGTCGAATGAAACGTCGCGACTTTAATGTGGCCAAAGTTGACAGCAAAAATATCAAAAAATTTTTGCCCTACTGTTAAAACTAAACTAATATGACCAGAGTAAAAAGAGGTATCATCCACACTAAAAAACGCCACAATATTTTATCAAAAACTAAAGGATTTAAGTGGGGCCGTAAAAATTTAATTCGCCTAGCTTCAACAGCTACCACTAAAGCGGGAGCTCATTCTTATACTGACCGCCGCAAGAAAAAAAGGAATGCCCGCGCCTTATGGCAAATTCGAATTAGTGCTTTTGCTAAAGATCATAATTTATCCTATTCTAAGATGATGAATCTTCTAAAAAAAGCTAATGTTAAATTAGATCGTAAAAGCTTGGCTGACTTGGCAGCTAATCATCCTGATATTCTCTCTAAGATATTAGAACAAATTCAATAAATCCATGAAATGGTTTAATATTATACAAATTATTGCTGCCCTCCTCTTAATAGGCGCTATATTGCTACAAAATCGTGGCGCTGATATGTCAGGCTTATTTGGTGGTGGCGGTGATATTTATCGGACAAAAAGGGGAATTGAAAAAACTTTATTTATAGCTACTATCGTTTTGGCTATAATATTTTTTGCCTTATCACTAACTAGTCTAATTATTAATAAATATTAAAACATATGAAGCAAAATAAAATCAATAAAATTGACTTAATTAATAAAATTTCTGAAACAGTAAATATTAGCAAAAAACAAATTGAAAAAGTTCTAGATTCACTATTAGAAAATATCACCGACGGATTAAAGGCTGGAAAAACTGTCAATTTAGTTGGTTTCGGTAGCTTTATGCCTAAAAAAAGACATGCTAGAAATGGCGTTAATCCTCAAAATCCTAAACAAAAAATTCATATCCCAGAAATTATAGTGGCTAAATTTAGAACTGGAAAAGCCTTAAAAGATGCCCTTAAAAACAAACGATAATACTTAACTTTAACAATAACATAGTGTATACTATTGTTGAAAAGCTCCCGTGGTGAAATGGATATCACGCTTGGCTTCGGACCAAGTATTTTGGGTTCGAATCCTGACGGGAGCGCCAGATGGCGAGGCTGGGTAGCTCAGTTGGCAGAGCATGGCACTCATAACGCCAAGGTCGTGGGTTCAATCCCCACCCCCGCCACTACAATAAATGCGCCCATAGCTCAGCTGGCAGAGCAGTTGCCTCTTAAGCAAACGGTCGCAGGTTCGAACCCTGCTGGGCGTACAAAAAACAACCTCCATTATTATAATGGGGGTATTATTATTTTTTTGTAACTTGCTATAATAAGTCTATGATTTCTGACAACCAATCCCTGCCTTGCTCTAGTGGTTTCTTACTAATAGATAAACCAAGTGGACCAACATCTCACGATATTATTGACTATTTGCGTCATCTTACTGGTATTCAAAAAATTGGCCACTCGGGTACATTAGATCCTCTTGCCTCAGGTCTTTTAATTGTGGCTATCGGACGAACAGCTACTAAACAAATTCATGTTGTGGCCCAACAAGACAAAACTTATAAAGCCACTATCCGTTTAGGTGGAATAAGTGATACTGATGACTCTTTAGGGAAAATCCAGTTATTGAAAAATTATCATCAACCAACCAGACAAGAAATAAAACAAGTCTTAGATTCTTTGAAGGGTGAACAAAATCAGATACCGCCGATGTATAGTGCTAAAAAAATACATGGACAAAAACTGTATGAATTAGCACGACAAGGACAAATTATCCAATGCCAGCCTAGTCTAATAACTATTTACAATATCAAGCTACTTAGCTATAGGTGGCCAGATATTAACCTAGAAATCCACTGTTCAACTGGTACCTATATTAGAGCTATCGCCCGTGATATAGGAAAGGCATTAAATTGTGGTGGCTATTTATATCAACTAAGACGTACTAAAATTAATGGCTATTCGGTCCACCAGGCAATAACTTTAGAGCAATTAACCTCTAATAATTGGACAAAATTTTTGTTGCAACCTTGATTAATAATTACTCAACAGTTACCGATTTAGCTAGATTCCTGGGTTTATCTACATCTAATCCTTTAGCATCGGCGATATAATAAGCTAAAAGTTGCAAGGGAATAACATTGATAACGGGTGAAAACCAAACATGAACTGGTGGAACGCTAATAAGATAATCCGCTAATTTCTTCACTACTTCATAATCTTGATCCACGATAGCAATAACCTGTCCACCACGCGCTTTAATTTCTTGAATATTACTAAGAATTTTATCACTTAAATCGTTTTTGGTGGCCAGGACAACTACTGGCATATTATCATCAATTAAAGCAATGGGTCCGTGTTTAATTTCAGCAGCCGGGTAGCCCTCAGCATGAATATAGGATATTTCTTTTAACTTTAAAGCACCTTCTAGGGCTACAGGAAAATTAAGACCCCGACCTAGATATAAAAAATGCTCAAAATTCATAAACCGCCGAGCTAGCTCAATTACCTGACCATTGGCCTTTAAGGTCTTCTCTACCACAGCTGGCAAATGTCGTAATTCGCTTAAAATTGACTCATCTATTTTATAACCCATCTCTTGTCGCCAATAAAAAGCTAAAAGCAATAAAGCAGTAATCTGGGCTGTAAAAGCTTTAGTACTGGCCACCCCAATTTCCGGGCCAGCATGTAAATAAATACCCGAATCCACTTCTCTCGCCACTGTTGACCCGACTACATTAACAATCCCCAAAGATTGAGCCCCGTGATTTTTAGCTTCTCGTAAAGCCGCTAAAGTATCAGCAGTTTCACCTGACTGAGAAATAGCAATAAATAAATCATGATTATTTACTAAGGGGTGACGATAGCGAAACTCAGAAGCATAATCCACTTCTACTGGCAACCCCACAATTTCTTCTAATAAATATTTACCAATTAGAGCTGAATGCCAACTAGTACCACAAGCCGCAATAATAATACGCTCTATGGCCTCACGATGCCAATTTAATGAAAGTTTAATTTGGTTATTAGTGATTCTACCGGCCAGTACATTAACAAGACTCTGCGGCTGTTCAAAAATCTCTTTTAGCATAAAATGCTTATAGCCCTTCTTTTCGATCTGATCAATATTTAATTTAACCTCCTCCACCCGTCGATCTAGTGGTTCACCAGCTAAATTTTTAATCTGATATCCCCCTTCATCAATAATAGCCAAATCACCATCTTCTAAATAAACAACGTCCTTGGTGTGATTTAAAATAGCTGGTACATCTGAAGCAATAAAGGTTTCACCCTGACCAATTCCAATAACAAGTGGGGAGCTGCGTCTGGCGGCTACTAGTTTATTCTCATTAACATGAAGCGCTACTAGCCCATAAGAACCCTCAATTAAAGCCAGAGCCTTAATTACCGCCTCTTCTAGCGATCCGGTATAAAACTTTTCAATTAAATGAGCTAATACCTCTGAGTCGGTTTCTGAAGTAAAAACATGACCCTCGCTGCTTAATAATTGCTTGAGGGCCTGATAATTCTCAATAATACCATTATGTACTATGGCGATTTGATGGTGACAGTCAAAATGAGGATGAGCATTAATTTCATTAGGAGCACCATGAGTGGCCCAACGAGTATGGGCAATACCAATATGACCCTTCAAGTCTTGATGAGCTATCGCCCCTTCTAAATAAGTCACTGGGCCCGCCTGTTTATAGCATACCAACTTATTGTCTTCTACTAAACATAAACCCGAACTATCATAGCCACGATATTCTAATCTTTTTAGGCCATCTATTAAAATCTTTGAGGCAGGATGCTGACCATAATAACCAATGATGCCACACATAACTTCAAATTAAAAGTCCAACAATGAGCAAAGCCACTATATTTACAATTTTAATCATTGGGTTAATCGCCGGCCCAGCTGTGTCTTTATAAGGATCACCCACTGTATCCCCAGTTACTGCTGCTTTATGAGCCTCAGAACCTTTACCGCCAAAATGTCCACTCTCAATATATTTTTTAGCATTATCCCAAGCTCCACCGCCTGAAGTCATAGAGATGGCTACAAAAATACCAGTAACGATAGAACCAATAAGTAAACCACCTAATGCTGGTATGCCCAATATAAAACCCACAATGATTGGAGTTAATATTGGAATAAGAGAAGGGATAATCATTTCTTTTATAGCAGATTTAGTAACTATATCCACGGTGCGGCCATAATCTGGTTTCTCAGTGTTAGCCATTATGCCTGGCTTTTCCTTAAATTGAGTTCGCACATCTTCCACTACTGCCCCGGCGGCTTTACCAACTGCCTGCATAGCCAAAGCTCCAAAATAATAAGGCAATAATCCTCCAATAAATAAACCAGCAAGGACATAGGGGTTATCTATTAAAAATTGACCACCCTGAGCCTTTTGAGAAAAATCAGCAAATAATACCAAAGAAGCCAAGGCAGCCGAACCAATAGCATATCCTTTAGTAACGGCCTTAGTGGTGTTGCCCACTGCATCAAGCGAGTCAGTAACATTACGCACTTCTTCGCCTAATTCTGCCATCTCGGCAATACCGCCAGCATTATCAGTAATGGGTCCATAGGCATCAATAGTAATAATAATGCCAGCTAACGATAACATAGCTACGGCGGCAATAGCAATTCCATATAAACCAGCCAGGGAATAAGCCCCCAAAATAGACAAAGCAATAACAATAATTGGCCAGGCGGTTGACTTCATTGATACAGCTAAACCAGTAATAATATTAGTCCCATGCCCAGTTTTAGAAGCCTCGGCAATCTGTTTAACTGGCAAATGTTTAGTGGATGTAAAATACTCAGTAATCACTACCAAGGCTCCAGTAACTAATAAACCAATAAGCGCAGTCAAATATAAATTAACTGCGGAGATCGTGTTATTGTCTTTCATAACCCAATTAATTATGGGATAGAAAGCAATGGCTGCTAGAATGCCAGTAGCAATTAACCCTTTATACAGAGCAGACATAATATTTTGAGATTTTCCCAAGTGGATAAAACGTAAGCCGATAATAGAAGCGACAATGGATACTGACCCTAATAAAAGAGGCAAAATAATTAATAATATATTGTCTTGGCCAAAAATTAACCCACCCAACATCATGGCGGCAATAGAAGTAACGGCATAAGTCTCAAACAGGTCAGCCGCCATGCCAGCACAATCGCCAACATTGTCGCCAACATTGTCGGCAATAACTGCTGGATTGCGTGGATCGTCTTCTGGAATACCAGCTTCAATTTTACCTACTAAATCTGCCCCGACATCAGCTGCCTTAGTAAAAATACCGCCCCCTAAACGGGCAAAAATAGAAATTAACGAACCGCCGAACCCAAAACCAATCAAGGCGTGAAGATCGCGAGTTATAAAATAAAAACCAGCCGTACCTAATAAAGCCAAACCAACAACCAACATACCCGTGATGCTACCGCCTTTGACCGCCACTGCTAAAGCCGATTTTATCCCTGATTTAGCTGCTTCAGTGGTAGTAATATTGGCTCGCACAGAAATATTCATACCAACATAACCTGCTACAGCAGATAAAATGGCTCCCACAATAAAAGCCAAGGCAGTGGTCCAACCCAAACTAGGCACTAAACCAATAATAATAAATAAGAGAATGGCCACTACTCCCACTGTCCGGTATTGACGATTTAAAAACGCCTTAGCGCCCACCTGAATAGCCGAGGCAATTTCTTTCATTCTCTCGTTACCACGCGGTAATTTTAAGATAGAATGGATAGAAATAACACCATATAAGATGGCCAGCAAAGCGCCAATAATAATCATAATCACTGCAATTTGCATAATCTTTATAATTAATAAATAAAATCCATTAAAACCATAAGTAATAATAACAAAATGGGGCAAAAAAACAATATAGTCCAATTACTATTATAAAATTCACCCGATAATTGCTGACAAGATCAACAATTCTTACCGGACTATTATCATCGGACTATGTTTAGATATCGTTGGGGTAGCCACTGGGAATTGAACCCAGACTAGCGGAGCCACAATCCGCTGTTCTACCATTAAACTATGGCCACCATTATATTTTATAATTTATAAATTCTTAAACGTTGGGTTGGTCCTACCTGAATCTCTTCTATCGGATCATAGCCTGGCAATTCAAATTGATTGCTAATCAAAATTGTTCCTGGTTTAGCCTCTTTCTTTAGTTTCAAGGATAAACGAGCCATCGTTGGTCCGTCCAAGTAGCAGTAAAAACAATCCACGTCTTTTAGTGACATCTTTAAAAAATTCTTTCTAACTATTTTAATTTTACTACCAACAAGCAATAATTGTAATTTAGCCAATAAATAAACTGGAAAAATTAACTCAACTCCTACTAATTTATATTCCGTCTGGTTCTTGGTGGCCTTCTCCAGGCGACGTAAAAATCCAGCACGACCACAACCTAATTCATAAATTTTAGCATTGTCTGGTAAATCCAAAGATAAAAATTGACTCACTGCCTCATCTAAAACATTATTCTTGCTGCTAACAAAAGGGGCATAACCCCTAAAAATAAGATTAAAAAATTCTTCCACCAAAAAAATCAAGACAATTAAAATTAGCAATAAGGCTAAACACCATAACCAAATCATAATTTTTAAAATAACAAATAAATAAAGAGTACGCCCAGAGGGAATCGAACCCCCATAACCAGCTTAGAAGGCTGGTGTTCTATCCATTGAACTATGAGCGCCAGCTAATGCCAATTTAGCAAGGAGATATTGTTTTGTCAATTAAAAAGGGGAATTAATCAATAACCATAATTTGCCTAATATCCTCAGTATAACCACCGTATTTCTTAGTAGCTTTAATATCTAAATAATTTATGCCTTTATGTAAATATATAGTCTGACGAAAATTACCAGATTGATTACTTAAAATTGTCTCTCCGTTAATATTAAGCCGAGCTCCCGGCTCAACCTGCCCAACCAGCAATATCTGTCTCTCGCTGGTAGCAATGTTGTTGGGAGGGCTGATTATATTTAACTGCGGTGGAGCAAAAATTTTTTTTAAAGAAAAAACTATATAAGTAATAACAGCCAAAATAACTACTGCAAGTAAAATATTACGAATAAGCCGAGGAAATGACCATAGATCCTTCTTGCGAATCAAATTCTGCCCAAAAAGACCATTCATACCATCATTAAATTCTATAATTACTGCTTCATAACCTCATTTAGTTTAGTCCTGGTCCAATTTTGAGCTCCAAGAGTAGTCAAAACAAAATTAATGATCATATAGCTACAAAAAATTACCACTAAACCTATTAAAGCATTAGTGAGTGTTTGCTGTCCTTTTTTAAAATTTTCACTATTACCAGCCGCAATAATCATTTGAATACCACCTATAACAAACATGACCAAAGTCGCTGCTCCAGCAAAACCTAAAATAACCCGGCCAATAAAAATAGCCATACTCTCAAAATCTTTAAGAGTATAGGTTCCGTATTCATAATTCTCGTCATCAGGCACTAATTGTTTTGGATCAGCTAAAGACAATACAGGCCAAGCCAACACCATAATTGACAATATTAACACTATAAATTTCGTAAATTTCATAGACCTCTATTATATTAATTAAGGAGATAATGTTTGCTTCAATTTGCTAGCTCCTAGACTAGCAATGGCTTCTATCTGGCCAGGACTATCCACAACACTATCAATCATTTCAGCCATAATATCTTGAGCGGCTTGAGGATTATAACCTTTATACCAACTGCGAGCTGTTAATAATTGACTGGCAAAAACATCAATATATTCTTCAGACAATTGTTGCTCAATTAAACTCCGTAAAGCTGTCGGCCGTTTGGTTTTATTTAAATAGCTAGTAACATTTTCGGCCTTAGTGATAAATTGAACAAAATCCCAAGCCTCATTAACATGCTGACTTTTTTTAGAAACTGTTTCCACCCAATAATTAGCAATATTAACTGGCTGAGCAGCCCCAGCGATTTGAGGCAGCGAGCTAACTCCAATATTTAAATCTTTTAAATATTGAGTAGCATCATCTCCATTGAAATCGGAACGACGGCCAGCAACAATAAGCGGCAGATGATAACTATAGCCGAACATAATAGCAGCTTGCCCTCTGATGAACATATCTAAAGAATTATCAAAAGATTTATCCCAGCAATATACCTCTTTATTAATATTGGCAAAATCACTATAAAAACGTAAAGCCTCTAGGCCAGGATAACGATCACCAATCTGCCTATTAAAAACCACCTGACCATTCTTAATAATCGGCGCTTGGCTTTGTAACATTAAGGCGGCTAAAATATCCGCCGACCTCTCAACATTACTCCCCCCACCAATGGCTGCTCCCGCTTGAATAATTTTACCCTGAATGTCTCTTTCTGTTAATTTTTTAACAGTTTCTTGAAAAGTTTTATCCCAATAGGCTGGTGGGTTAACAATTCCCTTATTATTAAATAAATCCCGGCGATAGAACATAGCTAAGGTATCTACAGACAAAGGTAATCCATAAATTTGGTTATTTATTACCACATCATTGGCTACCACATCAACAAATTGAGCTCGCAGATTTTTAAGAGAGAGACTGGGAGTGGTTCTTATTTCATAAACTATCTCCTTTTTAATGCTACCCTTCTCAATGGGATAAACCATACTAATAGTCCCCGGCATCGGTGCAATTTTGTTTTGATATTTAGGTAACCAGGTACTTTCAATAGAAAAAATATCTGGACCACGATCTTCGGCTAAGGCATTTATAATTTCATCTTCATATTCCTCGTAACGTAATTTGCGGTAATTGATAGTTATATTGGGGTGCAGCGCCTTATATTTACCTAAAAGCTCTTGAAAATCATCTGGCTCATCCCAGGCTCGCCAATAATTTAAAGTGATCGGCTGCATTGCCTCTTTAACTTCGCGCGACTGAAGACGACAACCAAAACCACTGGTAATTAAAAAAATGGCTAAACAAAATAATAAACTAACTTTCTTCCACATAAATGAAATTAAGTAAATCAATCACCCTTAAACTGTGCTAGTAATTATACCGCAAAAAAAAGAAATCAGCCAATAGGCTGACTCCTTTTTAACATGAAAACTAAAGACTATTGACAACTAGCTTCAGAACTAGCTGCACCACCACTGGTATCGGCCGTAAAACCAGCGGCTGGGGCATTGCTAGATAGTTCAGCTGAACATTCCTCCGGCGCATTATTAAAAGCTGAACAAATAGTTTTAAGCAAACTGGCGCTATCTCGATTACTACTTACTTCCTGTCCATTAATAATTAAGGTTGGCGAACCCTGAACGTTGTATTTTTCATTATCTGCTTTGTCTATATTAAATGGCGGGAATTGACTATTCCAAGAATTCTGATCATTAAAGCTAGCCATAATATTATATTGTTTATCTGTGGTGCTAGTGCAAGTATTTAACGCCGACTCGTCAATCTTTGCCTCTTTGTAACAACTTACAGCATTACCACTCTTAATAAAACAATTTAAATAACTAAGAAATTTATTGGGCTGTTCTTTTTGAATACAGTACTGGGCTAAATTTTCTTCAATCTCAGGTTTATCATGCATGGCATAATCGCAGAATCGAATCTTAAAATCAATCTTATCTCCTAATTTTTCAACCACAGGCAAAATACCTCGTTCCATTTGCAAGCCATAAGGGCAATAGCTCATAACAAAGAGATCCACAGTTGGCTTATCGCTTTTCTGCTCAACGGTAGCCACGCTACCACCACTGCTATCACTGCTATTAGAGGCCAGCTGTTCATTAATAAGATCAATGTCTAAAGCTTGGGGAAAAAATAGCTTACCATCAAGACTCAAATAGGATTCAATCGGTTCCCCACCGCCTATATCAACTTGTATCTTATAAAATCCATCCACTTGCTCAATTTCCTTAACTATAGCCTGACTACCAGGACTCATTAAGGCAGCATTAATAAAATTTTCTGCCCTTGCTTTAGCTTCATCTGGCTTTAAATTTTTAGACCGAGCCGAACAGCCAGTTAACATTAAAGCCATCGCTAAACTAACCAATAATAGTTTCTTCATAAAAAATAATTTTAAAAATTAATAATATAATACTACAAAAAATAAAAAAATTAAAGCCACGTTATACCAACTACCTGGTCGCTATCCTCTTTAAAACGCATTAGGTGTACTCCCTGAGTAGCGCGACTTGATGTCTGGACAGAAGAAAATGGAATACGAATAACTTGCCCATTTATAGACATTACTATTAAATCTTTATCAGCCATAGTTTTTCTATTAACTATAAAGGCGTTAACTATTTCTCCAGTTTTCTCTGTTAATTTAGCAGTCTTAATTCCAAAACCCCCGCGGTTTTGAACTTTATATTGAGATAAATTAGTCCTTTTGCCATAACCATAAGCCGTAACTGATAATACCTGGTAGTCCTTAATTTTGTCTGGATCAGTCTTGATAACGCCCATACCCACAACACGATCGCCCTTTTTTAACCGCATTCCAATAACTCCACTTGCTCCACGTCCCATGTCACGAACATCTGTTTCCTTAAAACGTACGGCCTGACCAGCGGCAGTCATCATCTGGATCTGATCACTCCCAGTGGTTGGCTTAACCCAAATTAATTGATCATCTGGCTTCAATTTAATGGCCAATAAACCAGTGCGTCGCACATTAGCAAAAGCATTAATGCTAACCCTTTTTACTAAACCTTTGCGAGTGGCAAAAAATAAAAACTCTTTATCTCCCATCTTGTCAAGGGGTAAAATGGCCGTAATTTGCTCGTCATTAGCTAACTGTAAAAAATTAACAATAGCTTGGCCTTTGGCGGTCCGTGAAGCTACTGGCAGTTCATAAGCTTTGAGTTCAAACACTCGCCCCCTACTAGTAAAAAACAACAAGTCTCCGTGGGTCATGGTCGTAAACAAAAATTGTACAGCATCTGCTTCCTTGGTAGTTAATCCTAACACACCCTTTCCGCCTCGACTTTGAACCTTAAAAGTATTGCCCGGCAATCGTTTAATATAGCCATCTCGGGTCATAATAACCATGACTTCCTCATTAGGAATTAAGTCTTCCGCCTTAAAATTTGTAATACTCTGATTGACTATGGTCGTTCGGCGGTCATCACCATATTTCTCAGCTATATCTTGACATTCCTGTTTTATAATATTTAACACTAAAATGTCCGAAGAAAGAATTTGTTCTAATTCAGTGATAATTTTAGATTTTTCCTTTAATTCTGTCTCCACTTTTAACCGCTCTAAATTAGCTAAAGTTTGCAGCTTCATTTCCAGAATGGCAATAGCTTGCCTTTCAGAAAGTTTAAATTGCTTCATCAAATTCACTTTAGCTTGGTCTTTATCTTTAGAGGCCTTAATTGTAGCAATAACCTCATCAATCCGCGCTAAAGCCATTATAAGGCCTTCTAAAATGTGAGCTCTCTCCTTGGCCTTATTTAAATCATAAGTAGTCCGACGTCGAATAATTTCTTGACGGTGTTTAATAAATTCTTCTAGAATAGTCTTTAAATTTAAAACACGCGGCTGAATACCATCAACTAAAGCCAACATATTAACATTAAAAGTTTCCTGAAGAGATGTATGCTTATACAAAACATTGAGAATCTTTTTTGGATAACTATCGCGTCTTAAATCCAGGACTATCCGAATGCCTTCCTTGTCTGACTCATCTCGTAAATCTTTAACTCCTTCAATTTTTTTATCTTTAACTAGGTCGGCAATTTTTTCTACTAAAATAGCTTTATTGACCTGATAAGGAATCTCACTAATAATTATCTGCAAATTACCAGCACTGCTTTCAACAATCTCGGCCCGCCCACGCATTACAATACCACCCCGACCAGTGGTATAGGCTCGTAAAATATCTTCTTTATTATATATAAGGCCACCGGTAGGAAAATCTGGCCCTTTTATACATTCCATTAACTCTTCAATAGTAGCTTCGGGGTGATCAATCAATTTCAAGATAGCAGCCACCACCTCCCGTAAATTATGGGGTGGAATATTGGTGGCCATACCTACGGCAATGCCCATACAACCGCTAAGCAATAAATTGGGAATCTTGGCTGGTAATACCTGTGGTTCTGTAAGCGAACCATCAAAATTAGGAATCATTTCTACCGTGTCTTTATCTAAATCAATCAGCATTTCCTCAGCTATGGCCGATAACTTAGCCTCAGTATAACGCATCGCCGCTGGTCGATCACCATCTACAGAACCAAAATTACCCTGCCCCTTAACTAGGGGGTAACGCATAACAAAGTCTTGGGCCAAGCGCGCCATAGCATCATAAACCGCGCTGTCGCCGTGGGGATGATATTTGCCCAAAACCTCGCCAACCACGGTAGCTGATTTACGAAATTTGCTGCCTGAACGCAATCCCAGCAACCACATAGCATATAAAATGCGACGATGCACTGGCTTTAAACCATCACGAACATCCGGCAAGGCCCGCGAAACAATTACGCTCATAGCATAATCAAGATAAGACTGACGCATTTCATCAACTATGGGCTGCGCCAAGACAGAACCAGAGGGTATAACTGGATATATATCTTTTTTTAACTTTTTTTCATCATTTAATTTATCAGTAGAGCTGTCAGCCGCAACTGATGATTTTTTAACAACCATAATATTTATTATTTATCAGGTAATTGCTCTAATTTTTGACGCAATTCATCTATCTTAATTTTGTTTTGCTCCTCTAATAACTTCTCCTCGGGGGTCAAATTTTGAGTAGAAGTATTAATTTTTTTAAGAGCCTGAGCGTCATTTTTAACTTCTTCTACTCCAATACTTAAATCAGACTGAATTTGCGAAATATTTAGCAAGGGGAAATTATTAGGCTCCGGACTATTCATAATTATAGATGAACGTAAATCATAGAACCAAAAAATAAGCAGAATTAACATAATTATAGACACTCCTAACCATAGGGCTAAACGTCGTGTTTCGGATTTCCATCGACGAGGATTCAATTCAATATTTTTTAAACTATTTGTTTTTTTCATTTACTTATTTAAAGTGATGGTGACAGAATCATTAATTGAAGATTCTCACTGTCCAAGTCACAACGGCTAATTTTTAATCTAGATTCACTACTAATGGGCGATAAACCGATAGCTTTAACAAAATTTTCTAAATCATCTAGCTCAAACTTTAAACCTGGTAATTGATAATGCATCGGGATAACTACCTTGGGCTCAACCTGATTAATAACTTCTACTGCTTGCTTACCGTTAATGGTATAGCGGCCGCCAACAGGAACCATCAAAATGTCGGTACCAGACATCCTTTCTAGCTGGCTTGGTTCTAATAGATGCCCGAGATCACCTAGATGAGTTATTGTTAAATCGCTAAATTCTAACCTAAAAATTAAGTTACTGCCCCGTTCTTTGCCTTTCTGAGCATCATGATAGCTATCAATAGCATCAATGCATACGCCACCAATTTCATACTCTCCAGCAGTATCTATTATACGCGACCAGCCATGAACACCCTGGCTGAAGTTATGATCACGATGATCATGAGTAATAGCTACAATATTAGCCGACAAATTAGTTGGCAATTTTAAACCAATATAACTAGGATCAAAAGGATCAATAACTAAAATTATTTCCCGACCATTAATTTTATCTTGAAACTTAAAACAAGATTGCCCTAACCAATTGATAATCATAATAAAATGGGTATTATATAAGGAAACCCGTCAATCGGGCTAGTAACAATTTAGCAAAAATAAAGCTACCTGTCAAAGTTTGATAACTATTTTGACTAGTCAAAATAGTTAAACCTGACGAAACTGACAAATTGACCTAAAGTCACAATAATTACATAATTGGCTAGGCTTAGCTGGGAATAACCCCTGCTTAATAGCCTCAATGGTTGTAACTATTTCATGATTAACTTTATCTATATCGCTAGCCTTAGCCTCAAAACTTAAAAAATTACCATTATTAAGATAGCAAAAGGTCAATTTTCCTACCTGCCGGTCCAACATTTCTTCTGCTACCATTTTATAGAGTATCAATTGCCGTTTTGTTTTATAATCTAACTTCTCTTTAGGTTGACCTGTTTTATAATCAATTACTTCTACTCGACCATCAGGCAACTGATCAATGCGATCAATGGTGCCTTTTAAAATAAAACCTTCTCCTTTCCAAGTAAATTGTTTCTCTAGCCCAAGTACTTTAGGCCAGCCATCATCTTGAACCTTCTGCCAAATTAGACGCAAACTCTGCTCACCAAGTTTATAATACTGTTCTCGCTCTTCACTTGAGCTATAGCCCTCATCAACCCAGTTTTTTTTGTAAATATTAAGCCAATCTGGCCAATTGAAATATTCAGGGGTAGCTGATTTGCCAAAAAGATCAACCGCTGAAGACGATTTTAGACAAGGCAAAAATATTTCATAAAGACAACGGTGCATTAGCCGGCCATAAATTATATTGGCCTTATCTGGAACCGGTACTTTTAAAATAAAATTAAATTTATATTGTAAAGGGCAATTATCATAACCCTCTAGCTGGCTAAAAGAAAATCTATTAACTGGCAGCGGTTTGCCGGTTGTCGTTAATTCCTGGGGTGGCTCAGAAAGTACCTCTACCTCGCGAACCAGTTCAAATACTCGAGCAGAATCTAACTGGCGTTCAGGTAAGTTATCGGTCAAACCTAGCTCCTGTAAAAAAATAGAAGGCCGACGGTTACTCGCTCCTCCATAGTCACGAGCATAAGATAAAATAAGTTGCTCCTTAGCCCTAGTCATGGCTACATAAAATAACCGCCGTTCTTCAGCTAAATGCATATCACTAGAACCAATTGGCTCAGCAATAAGACCAGTTGGAATGGGTAAACTTTCACCCCTTTTTATAGTGGGAAATTTTTTATCTACTAAATCAGGCAAAATAACATATCTAAACTCTAACCCCTTAGCCGAATGAATAGTCATAATCTTAACAACGTCCTCGTCTTCCAGGGGTAAATTTAAACTACCGGTTTCACCAGCTTCTAGTTCTAGATTGATCAAAGAGATAAAATCTTTTAAACGTAAGTCTTGACCGCTATCTTCAAAGGCCTTTACTTTACGATAAAATTGATTTAAATAATGAAAAATTTGCCAATCTTTATCTGGATCAAGCCCAGATAATAAACCGGATTTATAAACAAAATCAACAAATAAACGGCTTGGTGTTTCTTTAGCCGCCATCAGCGATTGTTCATCAATGAGACGTAAAAGTTTAGTAATAATTTCTTGGCTGCTAGGATTAATTTTAAAAGCTAAATCACTATGCTTCAGCGCCTCAAAAAGCGACCAAGCCTTACGATTAGCTAGGGCGGTAAGCTCCATTAAATCGACGGCCGGCAAGGCAAAGGGCCGTGAATTTAATACCCGATAAAGAGCTGCTGATTCATGGTAATTATCTAAGAGCTTCAAATAAGCTAAACAATCTAAAATAATTGGCTTATAATATAGCCCGCGCATAGACATAAACTGACAAGGAATTTGACGTCTCGTAAACTCATTAATAAATTTATCAGCATCACGATTAGAACGAATTAAAACAGCAAAATCAGACCACTGTGCCCCATCGCTACCTTGATGTTTTTCTTTTATGTAGTCAGCAATAGCCACGACTTCCTCTGACTCGGTATGAAACGGCCATACTTCCACCGATGATTGAGGTACACCTACGGCTATTAATTTTTTATTTAATGATAATTTAACTTCTAAGCGATCCGGATTGTTATGTTGAATGGAACGATAAGCTTGGTCCAAAATAGCTTGTCCTGACCGATAATTAGCCACCAGGACAATCTCTCGAGCATTAGGAAAATCATCTTTAAACTTCAAGATATTAGCTAAAGAAGCACCACGAAATTTATAGATACTTTGGTCATCATCGCCCACCACCGTTAAATTATTAGCTGGCGCTGCCAATAATTTAAGAAGTTCGTATTGAGCCCAATTAGTATCTTGAAATTCATCAACTAAAATAAATTTAAACTGTTGTCGATATTGTTCTAAAATATTAAGTCGTTCCCGAAAAAGTTTTAGTGTATAAACAATTAAATCACCAAAATCAAGACAAGAGTTATCTAACAAAAGCTGATTATATGTGGCATAAGCTTGCGCTAATTCCTTAAGACGGGTAACTTCTAGCTGGGCTGGCTCATTCATATCACTGAAATCTAGAGAGTCAACATAATCTAAATATTGCTGAGAAGAAATATTTTCATCTTTCAAATGGCTAAAATGCTTTACCAGGTCGGTAAGAAACTTAGTTTCATTGCCTAAGGGTCGGTAATAATTTAGCATTAAACGGTCTAAATTTTGACGTAGTAAAACCCACTGGGCTGTCTCATCAAGCAATTTAAAATTTGTTGGCAACCCAATATCCAAACCGTGCTGTCGCAAGAGACGCTCACCAAAACTATGAAAAGTCTGAATCCATAAATCAGTATAGCCATAAGGCAAAAGTTTATCCGCCCTTTCTTCCATCTCTCCTGCTGCTTTATCAGTAAAAGTAGTGAGTAGAATTTCTTCGGGTTTAGCTTGACCAGACATAACTAAATAAAGCAACCGATTAACTAATACAGTAGTCTTACCAGTACCAGCGCCAGCCACAATTAGTAGGGGACCGTTACCGTGCTCTACCGCTTGTCGTTGTTCTTTATTTAAATTAGTTAAATAATCATCAACCTGGGACATATTTTAATCCAACGTTAATAAAGAGGCTAATTTATCTTGATTGGTTACTGGTCCAATAATAGCTAAATTTAGGCTTTCATTCACAAAAATTTGTCTAGCTACTTCCTGAATTTCAGCCGAGGTTACTGAGTTTAATTTAGTCAAATACTGCTGAGGCGTATCCAAAGAAGATTGATTATCTCCCTGGCCAAGCCGTAGGGTTTGCTGATACCCATACCACCTAGCTAAATCATCAGACCCCTCCAGCCCAAGGATTAGCCGACCAGCTAAAAATTTTTTCACTCGTTCTAATTCATTTTCTTCTACTAACTCAGTGGCTAATTTTTTATATTCCTGAAGAATCATAGCAATAACGAGGGGCAAAGAATCTTTTTTAATCCCAGCTTTGGTAACTAAATAGCCACTATCTGTATAGGTTTCCGCATCGGTTCGGACATAATAAGCCAAACCTCGACGTTCTCTAATCTCTAAAAATAATCTTGAACTCATTGTCCCACCCAATATAGTAGCTAGTAGCTTAGTGGGTAATTCATCTTTGTGACCGTAAGGAAAGGCCTTCACACCTAAAGCTAAATGCAGTTGATCGGTAGTTTTATTTTCTACCAATAATTGAGGCTTCCTCTGTGTATCTATGATGGGCAATTTGTTTCTAAAATGAAAAGATGTGGGCCATGCACCAAAATATTTGTTTACCAAATCATTAATATCATGAGGCAAATTACCAGCCAAACATATGATAGTCCGAGAATGACTATAGTGGCTTTGCCAATAACTTATTAAATTTTCTCGCTTTAATGATCCTACTGTCTCTTTAGAACCAGCAGTATCCCAGCCCGCAGGAGTATCCCCATAAAAAACTCGTTCAAACACATCATCTAAGTGCATTAAGGGGTTATCTTCATACATATTAATCTCTTCAATAATAACTCCTCGCTCTTTTTCTATTTCCTCAGCAGCAAATAAAGAATTTAACAGCATGTCGCTTAAAACGTCAAAAGCCACTTCGGCCTGATCAGCCGCGCATTTCACATAAAAAGCTGTAGACTCTTTACTAGTAAAAGCATTATATTCTCCACCAATAGCATCAAGCTCACTGGATATAGCTAATGTTGTAGGTCGCCTAGTAGTGCCCTTAAAAAACATATGCTCTAAAAAATGCGATACTCCTCTCTCTGGGGCTGTCTCAAATTTTGACCCGGTAGCCACAATTACTAAAATAGTAAAAGTCTGACAATTATCCATTGGCACCTTAAGAACTAAGGGAAAATTATTATTAAATTGTCTCTGCCACATATTAGTTCAATTTTGAGGATAAATAAGCTATAAGCTCATCAACGTTAATACTCTCCTGTTTCATGGAGTCCCGGTCTCGAACAGTAACTAAATTTTTATCTAAAGTATCAAAATCTACAGTTATAGAATAAGGAGTGCCAATTTCATCCTGCCGTCGGTAACGTTTGCCAATATTACCATTGTCATCAAACTCACATCGCCATTGTAGTTTTAATTGATCAAAAATTGTCTTAGCTTTAACCACCAATTCAGGACGATTACGTAAAAGCGGGAAAACAGCTATTTTAATTGGGGCTACTGCTGGCTTTAAACGTAGTACTATCCTTTTGCTACCATCTGGCAAGTTCTCTTCATAGTAAGCTTCTGCTAAGAGCATTAAAAATACCCGCCCCACCCCAGAAGAGGCTTCAACAATATGAGGAATAAACGTTTCATCAGCCACTGGATCATAATAGTCTAGCTTAACGTCTGAAAATTTCTGATGCTGTTTTAAGTCATAATCACCGCGAGCATGAATACCCTCAATTTCTTGGAAACCGAAAGGGAATTTATATTCAATATCAAAAGCAGCTTTAGCATAAAAGGCTAATTTCTCATGTTCGTGCCACCGTAAATTATCCGGATTAATGCCTAGATTGTGTATATAATAATTCCACCGCCGTTCTTTCCATTTATTAAATTCCTCGAAATCTTCAGTTGGCCTGATAAAATACTGAAGTTCCATTTGCTCAAACTCTCTAGTGCGAAAAATAAATTGACGAGCGGTAATTTCATTGCGAAAAGCTTTGCCAATCTGAGCTATGCCAAAAGGTAATTGAAGTCTGGTGCTATCCATGATATTTTTATAATTTACATAAATCCCTTGGCAAGTCTCACCTCGAAGATAAACTGGCTCAGATCTAGAGCCAATAAAATCACCAAGATTAGACTGAATTAACAAATTAAAACGCCGTACAGCAGTAAAATCTTGTTGGCCACAGTCAGGGCAAAAAATTAAATGACGATAGTCATCAAATATTTTGTTAATCGTGTCTTCGGGCATTGTCTCGTCAGCTTCAACTCCAATCTGGGCTAAAAGTTCATCAGCTCGCAAACGACTATGACAATGGCGACATTCAACCAGAGGATCAGAAAAATTAGCTATATGTCCACTGGCCTGCCAAACTTTAGGATGCATAAAGATGGCACTATCTAAACCGACAATATTGTCATATTGGTAAACCAAATCTTTCCACCATAATTGCTTAATATTGTTGGCTAGTTCAACGCCATAGGGACCATAGTCATAAATCGCCGCCAACCCGCCGTAAATCTCTGACGATTGATAAATAAACCCCCGACGCTTACATAAACTTACTAACGAATCTAGATTAATTGCAGACATAAAAATTTATCTTTAATAAAGATAGTCTACCATTGGATAATGGTTTTGGCAATTGGGTGTATCCATCCGTCCCATCCATCATCATTTGAAGTCCAAAATGTGAGTAAACTTATTTAACAATATAGTAAAGCAATTAAGAATAAATAAAAGCCGCCGATTAGATCGGCGGCTTTTCCCCTCCTTATTATCAACTAGTTGATATCTTTAAACGGCCAGCCTTCCGAAAACTATAAAAACTCCGACGGCTAAAAATAACATTATCTAACATCTCTAAACCAAAGGCCTCGCAAATTTTTAATAATTTATTAAATAAAATTAAATCCATTTCATTGGGTTCGGCGCTACCAGATAAATGATTACTAGCGGTAATTAACTGCTGAGCTGGCAATTGCAAAATTGGATTAAAGATCTCACAAGGACTAAAATCGGGCTGACGCATCTGAGAAAACAAGAAAGACTTACGTCTCAACTCATGACAACGACGGTCCAAATAACCAACTACCAACCGTTCTTGGGTACAAGAGCGTAAATACTTAAACTCTTGATAAATAACTTCGTCACTATAGTAAATATTTTTTAGTCTCTGGCGACAAAAGCGTCTAGTTATTTCTACGGCCGCTAGAATATTATTAGCCTGCTCACTATTTAAGCCAGCTTTTACTAATTCTTCAAAACTAGCTCTCACCAAACAAGGCGCCGGGATTTTTTTAAGTACTTCCTGAGCTAAGGCAATAGAAGTTTTGATTTCTTGATTTTGGCTAATAACAAAGGCTAACAGTTCACTATTGCTAAACTTAGCTAGATCAAACTTTAGCCAATTAGCCGCATCCGGCAATTTTGCCGGTATGGGATAGATAGACATGTTAGCTCTATTAAGAACTAAAAAGAGGCGGTTAAAAGGCAAATAGTTTGACCATCATCATTATAGCATTTTTATTTAACCCCCAAAAGATAGTGCCCTAAGAAAAAATTAATTTATCGTTTTCTCTAATAAAATCAAGCAATATTAACTATTAATGAAAGCTCCTGCGTCTAAAGTTATCCCCATGCCGTGGTCCAGATGATCGTCGTCTTGATAAATCCATTGGCCGATCCGTTGATAATCCTTTAGCCTTATACCGCTCCCAAATAGCTTCATTGGCTGGTAAATCTTTCATGGTTAAATTAATCCGCCCTTGCTCATCAATGTCTTTTATTCTTACATTGACTTTATCTCCAATATTAAGCATATCAGAGGGCTTGCTAACATAAAATGGAGCTAGCTCACTAGCATGCACCATTCCATCATGGTTGGGCAGTAATTCAATAAAGGCTCCAAAATCTAACAAACGAACAACTTCACCGACAAATTCTTCACCCACGGCAAATTTATGGGCAATATTTTTAATCCATTGCACTGCTAGATCTAATTTATCTTTATCATTACCACACACTGTAACCTGACCAGTTTGTTCAATATCAATAGTCACATCACAGGCAGCAATAATTTCATTAATAATCTTCCCGCCAGCTCCAATGACGTCACGAATCTTGTCAGGGTCAATAAAAAAAGTGACAATCTTTGGAGCATAAGGAGATAGCTCGGCTCTTGGCTCAGCAATCGCCTGCTTCATTACTTCTAAAACCTGCAGGCGAGCCTTATGCCCTTGATTAATGGCTGTACGGATAATTTCTTCATTTAATCCATCAGTTTTGGTGTCTAACTGAATTGCAGTAATCCCTTCTGAAGTACCAGTGATTTTAAAGTCCATACCTCCTACACCGTCTTCTAAGTCTTGTAAATCAGTAATAACCTTCCATTGACTCATATCTTGATTGGAAGCTAGTCCCATAGCTATTCCAGCTACTGGCCGTTTAATAGGCACCCCCGCGTCCATTAAAGATAAAGATGAAGCACAAGTTGCACCCATAGATGACGAACCATTAGAGCTTAAAGTCTCACTTACTACTCTAATAGTATAAGGAAACTCTTCTTTACTTGGCAAAACCGGCACTAAGGCCTTCTCGGCTAAAGCTCCGTGCCCAATC
The DNA here is from genome assembly GCA_022705845.1 of Patescibacteria group bacterium. Classification (GTDB taxonomy): domain Bacteria; phylum Patescibacteriota; class Patescibacteriia; order Patescibacteriales; family Patescibacteriaceae; genus UBA1359. Next base: position 21,618 of record JAKJDQ010000001.1, read on the forward strand.
TCCCGACGGCCAGCAACTTTAATCGGTTTGGCCTCGCCAGTACAATAAGGCGCAAAATTATAATGATGGATATATCTCTTGGTAGATACCCCCTCTAAGCCTTCTAAAGACTGCTCATCACTAGGCGAGCCCAATGTAACAATGGACATGACTTGAGTTTCTCCTCTAGAAAAAAGACCTACTCCGTGATTGCGTGGTAAAATGCTAACATCAGCCGACATAGGACGAATTTCATCTAACGCTCGACCATCTACTCGCCGATCAGCTTCTAAAATATTTTTGCTGACCAAGGTTTCAACATAAGGATCAACAATCTCATTAATAATAGACTGCCGCAAATTTTTTTCTATGTTCTGATTAAATAGGTATTCATCTAACTTATCTTTAATAGCATCCACTGCTAATTTACGTTGACCTTTAGTATAATAAATTTTATCAAATAAAATAGCCTCCGCATTTTGTACTAGCCACTCTTCGGCTATTTTTTGCGCTTTCTCATAATTTTCTTGGGCTCGTAATTCCTCGTCTGAAAGACGAATATGCCTACATTGTTTTTTCTCTTTTGGTCCAACCTGACAATATAGATCTTCTATCAAGCCAATTGAACTTTTTAGGGCTTGCTCGCCAGCTAAAATAGCCTTTATCATTTCCTCTTCTGGCACTTCTTGTGCCCCCGCTTCAATCATAATCACTCGCTCCTTAGTGCCAGCGACAATTAAATCAAGGTCGCTTTGTTCTCGTTCTTTATAAGTAGGATTATAAATAAATTCTCCATTAATCCGGCCAACCCTGACTCCACCAATGGGTCCACGCCAATTAACACCCGAAATCCTTAAAGCTGCTGAAGCAGCAATTAAGGCCACAATATCATAATCATTGGTCTGATCTACTGATAAAACTGTTAAAATCACTTGGACATCACGTCGCGAAGATTCATCAAATAGTGGCCTAATAGACCGATCGATCATTCGCCCATTTAGAATAGCTTCGTCGGTAGGACGACCCTCCCGTTTAACCCACCGAGAACCCTTAATAATGCCGGCGGCATATAATCGCTCTTCAAAATCAACCATCAAAGGAAAAAAATCACCATCTTCTCGCGCTTCTTGAGCCTCCACTACGGTAGCTAGCACTACCGTGTCACCATATTGCACAGTCACGGCCGCATCAGCCTGATGAGCTAAACGGCCAGTTTTAATAGTTAGCTGCCGACCATGCCAATCGCCGCTAACTACAATTTCTTTTGACTCCATAAATTTGAATCGCCTTGCCCGACAAACTAAAGAACTATGATAAGCCATAGCACTCTCTGTCTGTCGGCCAAAACGATATAATTAAATATTAATGATTAATTAAAAATTGATGGTGGCTTAAATTAATAAAATCATCAGCAATCTCTAATAATTTAGCAGAAGTAGTCTGACGAAAACCAGCGACTTCTACTAAACAGCCAGTAGTGCTCTGAATATAATTAACTAAAGGAGCATAATCACCATCACCACTAACCAGGACGATAACATCTAATTTGTGAGATAATTTAATGGCATCTATACTAATACCTACATCCCAATCTCCTTTTTTAACTCCCCCGGGGAAAACCTGTAAATCTTTCATCACCACCTCAAAACCTTGTTGACTTAAAGCTTCAAAGAAGGCCATTTCGTCATTATTATCGCTACGAATAACATAAGCGACCGCGCGGATTAATTTACGCTGCCCGACCACCTCGGCTAAAACTTTACGAAAATTAACCTTTTTCCCATAGAGATTACGAGCTGAATGATAAAGATTGGCTACATCTACTAATACTCCAACTCTCTGTTCTGGATGTTTAACCATATTATTATTGATCCTCTGCTACAGTCTCAATGTCTGGTTCTTCAATATCTTCTTCAGCTGCATCTAAATTCCCCTTAGCCATTAATTCTGCCTCTAAACGTTTACGTTCTTCCTCCTCAGCGGCCATCTTTTTAGCAATCCTTAAATTAAGCCGACTAGCTAAATCTAGAAAAGCCGATTCATCTTCTTTTTGTAGATACTTCAAAAGACGACGACGTTCGCCAACCTTACGCAGTAAACCACGCCGCGATGAAAAATCATGCCGATGTTTCTTTAAATGTTCCGTCAATTCTTTAATCTCTTCAGTTAAAATAGCAATCTGCACCTGAGTTGATCCAGAATCACCTTTGTGTTGACTAAATTTGTGAATAATCTCTTGTTTTGTCTGTTTGTCTAACATAATAGTTATAATACCCCTAGCGGAGATAAGAATTATTCCCTATTCCATGGGGAGTAAAAAATAAAGAGCCCACCTTGAGCCTTTTCTGTTATAACATTATTGAAAAATAAAATCAAGATGTCGTATAATATAGTAATGATCCAAGATGATATAAATAAATTTCTAGAATATTTAGAGGTAGACAGGGGATTAAGCAATAATACCCTTGTTAGCTATCATTTTTATCTCTCACGGTTTGTTGATTTCGCCACTAGCCAAGGAGTTCACAATGTAGGACAGATCAGCCAGGAATTAATCCACCGCTATCGTTTATATCTCAATAGACTAAACAATCGCCAAAATGAAAATCTCAAGAAAAATACCCAAAATTATCATCTTATTGCCTTGCGGCAATTCTTAAAATATCTTAGTAAAAACAACATTGAAAGCCTGGATTCTAATAAAATTGAACTGGCAAAACAAGAACCGCGACAGGTAAGTTTCTTAGAGGGCTATGACTTAGCTGCTTTATTACAAGCGCCAATGACTGCCAAACAACCAAATACCTTAATAAAATTACGAGATCGAGCCATTCTAGAATTATTTTTCTCTACTGGCCTCAGAGTAAGTGAACTAGCTAGACTAAAAATTAATGATATTAACCTTAAAAAGTCTGAGTTCACGGTGAGAGGAAAGGGGAATAAACTACGTTTAGTTTTTTTATCTGAAGAGGCTAAATCAGCCCTAAAAGAATATTTGGGGGCACGACAAGATACTGAACCATTTTTATTTATCAGTCATGGCAAAATTAATCAAGCATCTAGTTCTCAATATGGTTTAACGCCACGGTCCATTGAACGGCTAGTAGAAAAATATGCTTTAGCCGCTGGCATTACCAAACAAATAACCCCGCATACTCTCCGCCATAGTTTTGCCACCGACCTCTTAATTAATGGAGCAGATATCCGCAGCGTCCAGCAATTATTAGGACATGCTTCTATTACTACTACCCAGGTCTATACCCATGTAACCGATCAGCAATTAAGACAAGTTTACCAAAACTTTCATGGGAAAAATCATAAAACCATAGATAATAATAAAAAACCAAAATAATAACCTTTCTTTACTATTTCTTTAATTTATGCTATATAAATTTTACCCTAGATAGGTAATATAAATTATAAATATGACATTAATTCCTACAGTAATAGAAAAAGATGGCCAAATAGAGCGAGCCTATGATATTTATTCACGTTTATTAAAAGATAGGATAGTTTTTCTGGGTGAACCCATTGATGACCACATTGCCAATTTAATTATTGCTCAGTTACTGTTCTTAGACGCTGAAAATAGCAACAAAGATATAAAGTTTTACATCAATACTCCCGGAGGCTCAGTAACCGCTGGTTTGGCTATCTATGACACTATGCAATTTATTAAAGCCGATGTTAGCACCATTTGCGTAGGCGTAGCTGCCTCTATGGGAGCGGTACTTTTAGCGGCTGGTGCACCAGGTAAACGTTTAGCTTTACCAAACAGTGAAATAATGATTCATCAAGTTATGGGCGGTTTTGAGGGACAGGCTACGGATATAAAAATCCGTTCAGAGCATATCCTTAAAATTAAGGAAAAACTAAACAAATTATTAGCTCAACATACGGGCCAAGAAATAAAGACTATTGAAAAAGATACTGAACGTGATCATTATTTAACGCCCCTTGAAGCTAAAAACTACGGCCTTATTGATAAAATTATCACTCGCTAATAGCCGCTCACAATTTTATTGAATAGCCTTGCTATGCGGGGTCTTTTCTAAAAGACACCAAACATCATCGCAAGTTTTAACGGTATTAAAACCAGCCGCAGAGTAAAAAGCTGTCTGCTGGTCAAAAAATTCTTGAGTAACACCCGCTCGAAAAAGAAGTACCAATGAACAACTTTGTGGGTCATCCCCCAATCTTTTTCTCAAATACCACTCTACTATACCATTATAGCCTAGACCAAATTGATTATCACCCAGACAAAGCTGACCATCATCAATGGTTGGTGCTAATTCTTTTAACAGTCTAATATCTCGTTCTCCTAAAATGAGAAATTGGTTACAAAAAAAGCTTAAATTTTGCCAGGAAAGATAGGCACCTACTATAATAACTACCCCGGCCACTACAAGGCCAAAAGGGCGTATAAGTTGATACAACCGATAAAGTAAATAGGCAGAAAAAATTGCTACTGCCGGAGCAAAGACAATGACCCCAAAAGGATGAGTTATCCATTGATAAAAACGCCAAGCAACAACTAACGGCGCTATAAGCCAAACAAAAAGCCAGCCAAAATTTTCTGGAAGACGACGCGAAAAATAATCTACCAAGAACCAAATAAGACCTAAACCGGCAGTTACCAAAAAAAGCCAAGTATAATTCAACACTCCTCGATCAACGACAATAGTCTTAAGCCAATTAGAGAAGGGGATACTACTATCGGTACGAATACCATAAGCACCCCTTAAATCAGTTAAAAAGCTAGGCCCTTTTAAAATATAGAAATGGAGAAGATTAAGAGCAAACAATCCAATAAGGGCAACGGGGATAAAGATCAATAAAGACTTACGACCCGGAATCTTCCGACCAGCCCGAAAAAGTAAAATGAACACCCATAAAGCCGCGGCAAAAATATAATAAAACCAAGCAAATAAACCGCCCACGACCACTGATAGCCAAAACAAAACAAGATATAAAGGACGCCGTTTAGACTTAGCCTGAGCATAAAAAACTAGCAAAGAAAAAGAAGTTAAGGCCGTGGGAATAGTAAAGACGGTTAGTTCAAAGCTACGGCCATAATAAATCATGCCGGGCAAAAGAGCAAAAATTAAAGTAGTTAAAAAGGTAAAAGAACGGCGACGAGAAATCTTAAATAGGGCAAAATAAAAAAGTGTCAGGCCTACAATCATGCAAAATAATAATCCTAAACGGGTCGTTACTTCACTTACTCCAAAAATGGCATAAAAAACTGTGGTCGGCAAAAGAAAAAACTGGGGATGATGAGTGTAGGGTAGCCCAACAGCCCCCCACCGGTCAAAAAACCCAAACTTCAAATTAAACCAGCCATAACGATTAAGATTAATGGCCGCCACACCATTAGCACCTGCTACATCATCGGCCACATGAATAAAAGGTGTATCAATTTTATAAAAAGATAGCAAAATATAAATTAATAAAACAACGACTAGTCCTCCAATGGTCAGCCAGTCTGGACCTTTATCTGCTAAACGGCCACGTAATTGAAATAAAAATTTCAAATTCATCCAGCCATGTTTCCAGGGAACAAGCTTAGAGTTACCAGTACGGGCAGCATAGGGAATTGGTTTTTCAGCAAAAGCAATATCCTTATTTTTAGCAGCTAAAATTTTAATCTCTTCCGAAAAAGGCATATTATTATGTTGCGGGCTTATTTTGTCTAAAACAGAGCGTCGAAAAACCCACATCCCTGATTGAGAATCTTTCAACTTTAAACCACAGATAACTCGCACAGCGAGATTAAAACACCAATTGCCAAAACGTCTAATAAAAGGCATGGCCGTTTTATCTTGAAGGGGGAAACGAGCCGCAGAAATAAAATCTAACTTTTCTTGCTCCAAAGCGCTCACTAAATCCGGTATGGCTTCAACCGGATACTGACCATCACCATCAAGAACTACTAAAATATCTCCTTGCGCTTTCTTAAGCCCATGTTTTATGGCCGCACCATAACCTTGAGTAGTTTCCTGATAAACCTTCGCTCCAAACTGACGGGCAATTTTAGCGGTATCATCTGTAGAATTATTATCTATAACTATGGCCTCAACATTGTCGGGTAGCCTTTTTAAAACCTTGCCAATGGAATCAGCTTCATTATAACAAGGGATAATGACAGAAATTTTCATATAATAAATAAGGGAGTTAATGCTGGTATTGTAACATCTTTTAAACTAAATTGCCAAACCGCAAAACTCTTGCTTTTTATAACCAAACGTGATAGGCTAAAATCAGTTTATTTATATACATTAAATTGAGTTTTGGTTTCTGTCAGCTACGGTCGGCTAAATCTGGGATGGCTCATCTTTTTCTTTTTACACCTATAAAATATTCTATTTTCTACCAAACTAAACACCGTTAAGGCTATCTTGCTGGCTCTAACCAAAGCCATTCTTATTCTATGAATTATATTATCGGATTAGTCGCCATTATCATTGGTCTAATATTGGGTTATTGGCTTCAACGCCAACTAGCTATTAAAAAGGCAGCCAATGCTGAGCATAAAGCCGAAAACATTATTGACGAGGCCAAGGCTAAGGAAAAAGATATTCTTCTTAAGGCACAAGATAAAGCTCTTAAACTAATTGAAGATGCTAAACAAGAAAATGATGCCCGCCGTAAGGAAATCACCGCCTGGCAAAATCGTTTAGAAAAACGGGAGACAGCCTTCTCTCAAAAAATTCTTGAATTACAAGACAAGCAGCAGGAGCTTTATGATAAAATTGCCGAAGTAGAAACAACCAAAGAAAAAATTAATCAACTTAAAGAAGAGGAGTTGGTTAAATTAGAAGAAATTGCCAAGTTAAACACAGAAGAAGCTAAAAAACTACTATTAGAAAGAGTAGAAAAAGAAGCTTCGGATAGCCTCATGTCTAGGCTTAATAAACTAAACGATGAAGCTAGCGAGCAAATTGAAGAAAAATCCAAAAACTTAATGGCCACCGCCATGGAACGTCTAGCTTCTACTTTTACTGCGGAAATGACCACAACAGTGGTAGACCTCCCAAATGATGAAATGAAGGGCAGGATTATTGGACGTGAGGGTCGTAATATAAAAGCCATTGAACAACTGACTGGAGTAGAAATTATTGTAGATGACACCCCTAATGCTATTACCATCTCTGGCTTTTCCGGTATTAGACGACAAATTGCTAAACGAGCCTTAGATTATTTAATTAAGGATGGACGCATTCATCCTACTAAAATTGAAGACGCCATTGAAAGAGCTAAACAAGAGCTAGCTCTAGACATTAAAAAGGCTGGTGAAGATGCACTTTATGAATTAGGCATCACCGGATTTGATACTAAATTAGTCCAAATTATTGGCCGACTGAAATATCGTACTAGCTACGGCCAAAATGCCTTAAAACATAGCGTCGAAGTGGCTCACTTGTCAGGACTTCTAGCTGAAGAGTTAGGGGCCAATGCGGCTTTAGCTAAAAAGGCTGGATTACTACATGATATCGGTAAAGCAGTCGATCATGAAGTAAAAGGCACTCACCCGCAAATTGGTGGAGATATTGCCCGCAAATTCAGCCTATCTCAAGAAATTATTGACCCAATTGAGACCCACCATGATGACCATCCAAAAGGATTAATGTCGGTTATAGTAAAAGTAGCAGATGCTATTTCATCTTCTAGACCAGGAGCGCGTAATGATAGCCTAGATCAATATATCCAACGGCTAGAAGAATTAGAAAAAATTGCTAACAGCTTTGAGGGCGTTGATCGATCTTATGCAATTCAGGCTGGTCGGGAAATTCGAATTTTTGTTCAACCAGAAGAGGTCAATGACCTATCAGCTCATGAATTGGCGGTGCAAATAGCTAACAAAATTGAGCAAGAGCTAAAATACCCTGGTGAAATAAAAATTAATGTTATAAGAGAATTAAGAGTCATTGAATACGCGCGCTAAAAACATGTCTATAAAAAAAATATTCAACAAGATAAAAAGACAGACAGACAACGATCATCCAGTCAGTCAACACGTACTTGATCAAGAAATTGTTTTTCGTCTATCTAAGGGGCGCTTACCAGGCCGCCGACAATGGCATTATCTACCTAAATTTTTATCTAAGAAAGAAAAAATTCTCATTATAATTTGTCTTTTTATTATTCTGGCCAGTTTGGGTCTCCTATCATATAATTACTATCAAAAGCACTGTGAAAAAATTCCTCAAAGTGGAGGATATTATGTAGAAGGTCTTATTGGAACTCCTCGCTATATTAACCCCCTGTATTCATCTTTTAACCAAACTGACCGCGATTTAGCGCGACTCACTTACTCCAGTTTATTTACTCGTGACCCCCAGGGTAACCTTATCAATGATTTAGCTGATAGTTATGAAATCAGCGCTGATCATCTCACCTACACTGTCAAGCTAAAAGACAATGTCAAATGGAGTAATGGACAAAATTTAACAGCTAAAGACGTCGTCTTCACTTATACAGCCATTATGGATCCAGCCTATGGTTCTCCACTGCGTAATTCTTTTAATGGACTAGGAATAGATAAAATTGACGACCTCACTATTAAATTTACTTTAAGTCAGCCATATAACGCCTTTCTTGATTTACTCACTGTTGGTATTATACCTAGTGAATTATGGGGACAAATTCCTGCTACCAGTGCCACTCTCGCTGAATTAAACCTAAAACCAATTGGCAGCGGCCCTTATCAGTTCAAATCTCTAACTAAAGACAGCGCTGGTAATATAAAATCCTACGAGCTAACCATTAATCCCTATTATTTCGGACAACATCCCTACATCCCTAAATTAACTTTTAAGTTTTATGATAATTACGAAGAGTTAGCAGCTGCCTTAGAGGACGGTTCTATTGATGGAACAGCTTATTTACCCCAAAAAACCGCCGAAGAATTAATAACTACCAGGCGTTACAACCTTAAATATCTCGGCACTTCTCAACTAGTAGCTATCTTCATTAATAGTGAGGATAAAGTTCTAAAAGATAAGAATATCCGGCAGGCTCTAGCCCTATCTATTGACAAAAATAAAATTTTACTAGACAATAATAACTTAATTGGGCATCTAGCCACCGGGCCAATATTAAACCATAACCCATACTATGATAAAACCATAGCAAGTATTAGTTATAATCCTACCGAAGCCCAAAAAATTCTAACCGATAATGGTTGGAGCTTAAAGACTATTACGCCCGAAGATGTGTCTGCCGCTCAGCAAAAATTACAAGACAATCAAGGAGACCAAAATGAAGCTAAGACTATTGTTGATTTAGGCCCTGGTCAGTGGTTACAAAAAAATAATCAATACCTTACCTTTAATTTTACAGTGGTTAACGAACCGGATTATCTGGCGATGGCCCAACAAATTGGCCTTGCATGGCAAAAGCTTGGTATTAAAATTTATCTAGATATCGTTGACCCTAAAAATATTAATGATCAAATTATTCGCCGAAAAAATTATTCTCTCCTGCTTTATGGCCAAAATTTAGGCTCAGAAAATGATTTAACCACCTTCTGGCACTCCACGCAAAGCGGTCCCAACGGTCTTAATTTAAGTAATTATCGTAATGAACAAGTAGATAAAAGTCTGGAGATTTTAAGAACATCAGCTGATGAAGAAGCTAAAAAGAAAGCAGCCCAAACCCTACAACAACAAATTACCAATGATTTAGCGGCTATTTTTCTCTATAACCCCACCTATCTTTATATTCAAAATAAAAAAATCAAGGGGTTTGCTATGGAGGTTATAATTGAACCAGCTGACCGATTTAATCAAATTAATGAATGGTATATAAAGACAAAAATTAAGTGGCAAAAATCTCACTAAGCCCAAGTGGCGGAATTGGTAGACGCGCAACGTTCAGGTCGTTGTGTTCGTAAGAACGTGGAGGTTCAAATCCTCTCTTGGGCACCAAGATAAACTCTTTTATTATTTAATTAGGCCAAATAAATGGCACAATCATTATGATGACAAAATACCAAACCAGAAACTATGTTAGCCGTCCAGCTAACAAATCTTACAGCTCCTCTAGAAAAACTAGACGGACTAGCAATTATTCAAAAACATTAAGTTCTACTAGATCAGAAAGTAATAAACTAAAAATTATCGTTCTTGGTGGTTTAGAAGAAGTCGGCCGCAATATGACTTTATTAGAATATAACCGAGAAATAATTATTATTGACATGGGCCTTCAATTTCCAGAAGAAGATATGTTGGGAATAGACTACATTATCCCTAATACCGATTATTTAGTTGGCAAAGAAGATTGGATTAAGGGCATTATTATTACTCATGGGCACTATGACCATATTGGAGCTATTCCTCATTTACTAGGTAAACTTAAAAATCCCCCTATGTTTATGGGTCGGCTAACCGCTGGGCTGGTAGAAAAAAAGATTAAAGAACAGCCCCAGTGCCCTAAAGCCGCCATTACCATAATTGACGAAAATAAAGCTATCCAATTAGGCAAAAACTTTAATATTGAATTTCTAAGAATGAATCACTCTATTCCAGATTGTTTTGCCCCAATTATTCATACCCCGCTAGGGACTATTATGCATACTGGCGATTTCAAAATTGATTATTCTCCAGTTAATGATAAACCAGCCGACCTCCAACATATTGCCCAATTTGGCAGCCAAGGAATTCTTATGTTAATGTCTGACTCTACCGACTCAACTCATCCTGGCTACCAAATTTCTGAATCCAGTATTGGCGATGAAATGGGCCGGCTTTTTGAGAAAATTGAAGGCCGCATTATCATTTGTACATTTGCTTCTCAAATTAGCCGTATTCAAGAAATATTCTCTCTGGCTGAAAAATTCGGCCGCCGTATTTATGTCCAAGGCCGCAGTATGAATGATAATATTGAAATAGCTAAACAAATTGGCTATATGAAATTTAATTCTCAGACTATTATTCAAGAAAATGAAATACGCCACATGCCAGACAATAAAACAATCGTCTTGGGTACTGGGGCCCAGGGGGAAAATAACGCTTTTCTAATGAGGGTGGTTAACAATGAACATCGCAGCATCCGTCTTAAGCCGGGAGATACAGTTATTTTTTCTTCATCGGTTATTCCTGGCAATGAACGCAGTATCCAAAATCTTAAGGATCAAATTGCTCGACAGGGAGGTAGGGTTATTCATTATGAAATGTTAGATGTCCATGCCGGGGGTCACGCCAAACAAGAAGATCTAAAACTCATGATGCGCCTCCTGAAACCTAAATATTTCATGCCTATTGAGGGTAGCCATTATATGTTACAAGCCCACGCTGAACTGGCTCAACAAGTAGGTATTCCTACCAACAAAATCTTTGTGCCTGATAATGGCCAGATAACTACCTTTGAACAACGTGGCCATGAAATTATTGGAGAATTAACTAAAGAAAAAGTGGTAACTGATTATGTTATGGTTGATGGCCTGGGGGTAGGTGATGTGTCAGATATTGTTTTAAGGGACCGCAAAACTATGGCTGAAGATGGCATGATTGTGGTTATTGCCACCATTGATTCCAAAACTGGCGATCCTATTGGCAATCCAGATATTATCTCCCGTGGCTTTATTTATATGAAAGATAACAAAGATTTAATTCAAGATACTAGAATGCGGGTCAAAAAAATTATTAAAGAAACCGACCCTTTACTACTAACAAGCACTAGAGGCTTGGGCGAAGACGACCAATTAAAAAATAAAATTAGGGCTGACGTCAGTCAATTCTTATTTAATAAAACTAAAAGGCGGCCAATGGTTCTGCCAGTTGTCATTAAAGTCTAAGATTTTCTGGACTAAAAAACAAAAACGCCCTAAAATGGGCGCCTTCGTTTGTAAAACTTTGACAATAAAGCTTTAATAATTAAAGTATAACAAAAATAGATATAAAGGTCAAATTATCTGTTATCTCCACTGCCATGAAGCTGGCCTCTCTCCTGACGAGATAATAGTTTGTCTAGATTATTCTGAGCAATTTTCTCTAAGTCTAACCCTAATTCAGTTGCTAACTGAGCTAAATACCACAAAACATCACCTAACTCTTTGGCTATGGCTTCACGCTGTTCTTCGCTCACTGCTCCATCTCCATCACGAAAAATTTTTTTAATCTTTTCAGCCACTTCACCACTTTCACCTACCAAACCTAAAGTAGGATAGACAAAACCCTTTTCCACCACCGGATAAACTGCGGTTCTCCGGCTTTTTGTTTGATACTCTTTAAATTCCATAAGTTTATGTTATTATGGCCGTTGCTCCAACGGTCAAGATAGTTACAATAATACCGGCAGCAATAACACCGCCAAAAATTGGCCAAAAAGCTTTTTTTAAAGGAAAACCAAACAACCACGCGGCAATAGAGCCAGTCCAGGCGCCAGTACCAGGCAAAGGAATGGCTACAAACATAAACAAAGCAATAAGACCATACTTTTCTAATTTTTGCCAAGTTTTCCGACGGGTACGCTTAAAAATTGACTCTAAAATCTTTTTAAAAAAAGGAGAGTGTTTTTCTGCAAGCTCTACCAATTTATTAAGTCCTAAAATAATAAAAACAATAGGAATGCTGTTGCCAACAATAGCTAAAATTAAAGCTGTAAGTGGAGGCACATGCCAGACAGTAATAGCTAAAGGAATAGTCGCTCGTAACTCAGTTATTGGTATAGCTGAATAAATCAAAGTAAGCAGTTCCTTTGACCCAATAAGTTCTTGTAAAAACTCCATATCATTTTTTGTCTAATATGACGCCCTGAGCTTAGAAGCTAACTCTTGAAGGTGTTTTGGATCAGCTAGGGGACCGCTAGCCGAAGACAGCCAACCTTCATAAGTGGAAAACCATTGTGCTGGCCCAGAAGAATAAGACCGCCATTTACCCTCCTTTAAATGTCCAGTCCCATGCATTGGAATAAGCTTGAGATGAGCGTGATTAATACCCATGCCCTCCATAATAACCCCGACTCGCCCAACATCGGCATAATAATTTTTAAGAATCTGAGCTACCTGTTTAGTAGCTACCATGAACCTGCACAATACTTCATCGGGCATGGCCAGTACATCGCTGTCATAATGTTTTTTAGGAATAACACAAGAAAACCCTTCAGTATTAGGGTCAATGGCTAAAAAAGCCATAAAATCACTATCTTCCCAGAAAATACCGGGAGTAGTTAACTGACCAGTGGCTATATCACAAAATAAACAGGAGCTATTATTTTCTTTTTGGGAGTGATTAGTCATACTATTAATTTAAATTAAGATACACTAAATTCAGTTTAACTAATATTAGCCCTAATTATTGTTTCCTTTTTGGCAGGCACCGGTATAAAAATCATCAGCTAGACAGGAAGAGCCATCCTCAAAAGTACAAACAGCATCAGGAACGGCAAGAGTATGGCCACCAGACCAAGCACAAAATTTTTGAGCTCCAGTATTATAACCGGTAGTTTTAACTCCACCAATAGGACAATCGCCACGGAACATCGCCCATTCCTCGCAGGCTCGATTATCGTCAAAATAACATAGTCCGTATTGGCTATTATCCGGCCGTGAAGCTATCTCCAATTGCCCTCCTTTTTCTTGGCAATAAAGACTGGCTGGATTAGCCACAGTAGCTACATCAGGAGTTGTAGTGGTTATTGGCTCTTCACTGGCGATACAATCCTTTAAGGTAGTCGTGCCATTTTCTTCAATAAAAGCCTCGTTACCTTTATTCCAAAAGACAAACATTTCATTTTCGGTAGCATAACGCGCTCCATCAGCAGATAAGGCCTGGGGCACACGAAGTAAACGTCCATCGGGTAGGGATAAATCAACAAAACTATTTTCTTCATTATGAAAAACTGCATTGATTACCTCACCACCTGGACAAATGAAGGTGGCATGAATTAGAGCTGTACTATTGCCTGTCTCTTCAGGAGCTGATGAACTAACTATCTCGGTAGAAGATGAAGTGGTAGAAACCAGTGGAGCGCTAACTGGACGACTAAAAATTAATAAAACAATAACAATTAGCAATATAGCGATAATTAGCCAAATGATAGTTTTTTTGTTAGAAGTCATAAAATTATAAATAAAGTTTGGTCGTTTTCAAAATTTTTAATATCTTCTTCAATCTTGGTGATTTTTTGTATCGCCTTATCTAAGACAGACTTTTTATAGGCTTGTAATTTTGTATTATGTCTTGCGTCAGCATTAATAACCTTTGATTTTATTGGAGGATTTGCTTTATTAATACCCCCCAAAATATTGTTTTTACTCATAAAATAATTAGTTTTATAATAATGAAATTAGCGGTGTATTTTGGGCGAAATCCGAACTTTTTTGACGAAAATTCAGATTGCGACTTTTAATTGCCACCCTGTCTGCCTTCGGTGGACAACAGGCGGGTAAAAATTCATTGGTGGGGACGACACTCAGCCTCCATTCTTTTTGCTTGCTTGTTCCTTGGCTTTGCCAAAAACTTTTCAGAAGGCGACGGGCTACAAAATGAAAATGAGAGAAATTCATATTTTAAGAAAGTATTTTATTTTCTAAAGCTTCCTCAAATTCCTTTTTTAATTTCTCGTTATAAAAAGGCAAACCTATAAGTTTAAAATGTTTGTTTTCTAACTTCAAATCTGTCTCTGCCTTGTTTTCTAATGTAAGCAAAAAATCTTGCTTCCAACCTTCTTTAGAATTTTCAAATCTCCCCTGTTTATCTTTAAACTGATCGCCCTTAGGTTCAATAAAAATCTGGTAAATATTAACAACTTTATTCCTTTTTTTGAAAATCATTATGAAGTCCGGCTCAAAAGGTCTTCCCTCATCAAAATCAAATACCTGAAAAAATTTTTCATTGCGGAGTAAGGCTATATCCGAATATTTTTGTCTTAACTTTTCTATAAATCCATCAATAAAACTGATAAATTTCTGTTCTTCGTCTGTGCCATAAAATTCAGTCTGGGCATACCAATCTTTTTTAGCTAAATTAACATCTTCCAATTCTTTATTTTGAACTTCATCAATATCTATTTTGATTTTTTTATCTTTAAAAACCTGCCTCAACATTCTGGCTTTAAATAGGCGGGTTCCCACAAATTCTGAGGTGTTAACCTTCGCTTTTTCTGATATATTTTTCAACACAAACAAAGCCATATCCAATTTCGCAATTGGCATTAGTTGGTTTAATTTGTCCTTTGGGCCTGAAATTTCTATCTCGACTCCACCCAAATAACGAGAAGAGGAAATGAATTCTCTAACTGATTTAATGTGTGGAAAATATCTTTTTAATGTTTCAAATTTATAGAACTCAAATTTATCTAATGCGCCTCTAACTATATTCTCTCCAAAATCAGAAAGTTTATATTTTATTTTACTTTGCTCCACATCTTTTACGGATTTTGATTCCCCTTTTTCCTCAAAAACAACATCTTCTCTAAGTTCACCGGTTCTCAGTTTATATGAGTAAGTGCGCTCAATTCTTGCATCATCTAAACTAAGAATCTCTGTCCTTGGGTTCGGCACCCTATCATTTATGAAAACTACACCATTTTTCCAAAAGTCAGTCTTTTTAAAAGAATCCTTAATGAATAGGTCTTTTTGAACATATTTTTCTGGTATAATTCCCATTTCTGTGAGAGTGCTTTTTATTTCATCAATATATTTAGGATTGTGTGCGCTGTGATAGTGCAATGTCTCCACAATTCGCAACTCGCTCTCAGTGTCTTTATCAAACTTCCTTTTATATTTATCCTCTGTTTCATCTAATTGAAATGGAAAATATCTTGCTCCTCTGCCAATAAGTTGCGCCTCTCCCATTGTGGTATTGCCCGGCTTGTATTTGCCATGAACATATTTACCATCGCGCGTATCATACAATCGGACAATGTCAAATAAATTTAACACATCCCATCCTTCATTTAGCATATTTACTGCAAAAATTGCCCTTATTTCATTATTTTTATTCTCTAGCGAATTTAATTTTAATTGTCTTTCTTCATCAATATTTTCTGAATCTAAAAGCATCACTTTTTCTTTTGAGAAATCTTCTTGCAACTCCTTAATTAAATTTTCAAAAGCTATATTCTCTTTTTTAAAATAATCAAACGCTTTTTCTAAATCCATTCCTTTTGCGCGCGAAGATATTTCTTGAATATCTTGTGTTTTTAAATGTTTAATTTTTGCCAAAAACCCTTCATAATTTTCTTTTGATTCTTTTATGCTTTTTGACTTAAAAAGAATAACTGGCTTTAAATGTAATTTATATTTTTCTGCTATCTTCCGGCGATATTGGCTTAAAATGACTGCTTGTAATGCTCTATCTAATGGTTCTAAATCTGCTTGTAAAACCTCTATCTCTTTTGAATATTTATCTAATCTAAATTGCCTTAAGTCATACTGAAAAATGATCTTCTCTTCATATTTTTCTCTAATATTTTGATTACTCAAATCAATGGTAGCGGTAAATTCCAATAAAATATTTTTAGTATTACTATTTAATATTTTTTGAACTGTATATTCCCAACTTTTTTCTAATTCAAGCTCTTGCCTGCCTTGTTTTGTAATTGTTTGTAAATGGTGCGCCTCATCAGAAATTAAAACAATTTCTTTGTCAGCAAAATCTTCATAGGTCAAAGCGTCTTCTTTTGGAAAATTTAAACGAATATGCAATCCTTGAATTGTTGTAAAAAGGATATTTATATCATCTGGACTGGCTGTTTCAAAATTTTGAACTTCTTTTACAAAAACTTCTTTTCCGCCAAATTTAATTTTTGGCGCAAAAAGATATTTTTCAGATAAAGTATTTAAGAAATTGTCTTTTGTTTTCTCAATAATATTTACACTATTCACAAAAAAGATAAAATTGCGATAGCCTTGCTTGTAAAGCTGTAAAATGTTGGCAGCCATAATCAATGTTTTACCGCTTCCGGTCGCCATATGAAATAGTAAATGTGCCGGATAAACTCGTTTTTGATAATCTTTAAAATAAAAATCAAAACGGCCAAGAGCTTCCTTTTGATATTCCCGCAACTCAAGTTTTGGATTCAAATTTTGAGCAACTTCATCGTCAATCCGTGAAGTAAAAAAATTCTGCCCAAAAGAGTCTTTTATTGAATTAAAAGCTTCGTAAAGCATAGTTAAACTATCTCCTCCACTACGTCCTCAATTAGTTTCAAATATTTATTTAAATAGAAATAGTCC
Source organism: Patescibacteria group bacterium (assembly GCA_022705845.1). Classification (GTDB taxonomy): domain Bacteria; phylum Patescibacteriota; class Patescibacteriia; order Patescibacteriales; family Patescibacteriaceae; genus UBA1359. The sequence continues at coordinate 38,779 of JAKJDQ010000001.1, forward strand.
GGCTCACTTTTTGCAGCTCTAGTTAAAATTTCAAATTCAGGATTTTCTTTATTATTTCGGTCAAAAAGTATCAATCCAACGCCGAATTTAAGACATAACGATTCAATTCTTTTAATATCGGTTCCGCGAGCATCTTTTGGAATTACCAAATATACCTTATGACTAAAAAGTTTATAAGAACAAACTTGTCCAAATGCAGTAATAAGTTGATTTATGTCGGTTTTTATTTCGGCGCTAATGACTTCAATTGGCGGCTGAATATGGCCAATTCCCAAAATTCTATAAGTTCCAATAACATCTGGCGTGCCCCACCTATCTTGAAATCTATTGCCGCCCAACGCTACTGCTTTTGTGCATTCTTCTAAATCATTTATTAAATAGTCTGCGAATAATTTATAAAAATCTTCTTCTTTAATTTTCGTTTCTTCTTCATGTTCGATTGCTCCAAATTCCTTCTCTTTCAAATATTTCCGTAAAATATATAATCCTTTTTCTGGTCTTATTACGTCTTTAACCTCTCCTTTATCAATTTTTTGCTTAAATTCCCAAATAGTTCCGTGAATCGTATTTATTTTTGTATCCGGCAATAATTCACTTATGCTCCTCATTAAATCAGCATAACGAATTCCTTTCGGTGAATTCTCTAAAATTTCCCTCGCAGTTTTAATTATTTGTTCTCGTTGTGTGGTCATAAATTCTAAAAATTAATTTCCATAAAACTCTCTATTTATTTTTTTATCTTCTTCATCAACTCCATATTCCTCGTCGTCAATTTCACTATAATTGACATAAAGATGGTTTTTGTCTAAACATTCCAGCAAGAATCTTCTTTGGTTTTCAATAGATAACTCTTCAAAATCTTTGGCGTTTTCATCAATGGCTTTTATATCAACTTTATAGCTTAAAAATACCTTTTCTTTCATTATTTTCCATAATTGTTTCAATTCTTCTTTTGTTTTTGCTTTTTGAATTTTTTCAACAAAATTCTCATTCCATTTCGCAAGCTCTAAGTAAACAAAATCACCCCCACCTTTCCAACCGACTTGTTTTGAAATGCCAGTTTGATCGCCATTAATAACATTGTTTAATCTAACTACCGCACTATTTTCTCCATAATCAAGTTGTTCTACTCCTATATACTGCCTCCCCATTTTATGAGCAACAGCACAAGTTGTGCCGGTACCCATAAAGAAATCTAAAACTAAATCACCTTCTTTAGTAACTAAATCCAATACTATTCGAAGTAATTCTTCCGGTTTTTTCCCGTATTTCAGCGTTACACCACCCTCGTTAGCAATTCCCTGCCACAAATCTTTTGAAATAAGATTGGTTAGTTGTTCTAGTTTAAATATCATTTTCTTTCTTCCTTGCTCTTTTATGACGGCATTTTCTCTTAAAAACAAAATACCTTCTTTTTTATAAACATAATATTTCATCTTTTGCCCTTTATACTTACCTTTAGTTGGGGTATAATAATACGAGAACAAATCATTATCCGGTATCAATTCCTTTATTTTTTGTTCAATTCCGCCAGACAAAGTAGCAGTCCTAAATATTTTTTCAAAATTTTGAACATAAAATTCACTTACATTTTTGATTTCTAGAAAGTTTATTTTGCGAATTACGTAGTCTTTCATTCTTCTGATCTCTATTTCCCCATTTTGCGTTTCTAATTTGCCAATTTTGTCTCCTTCGACACCTTCCGATTCAAAAAGCAAATTATAACTTTCTATGGTCTTAGACTTTTCATCTACCATCTCTTTTTCTACTAAATTATTTATAGCTTCTATATCTTTTTTCCTTCCATAAACTAAAATATTTTCTTTAACATCGAAAATTAATCCGCCAGTTGCTACACCGGAAGGTGCTTTTATTTTTATTGCAATACTTGATATGAAATTTTCACGTCCAAATACTTCATCCATCAAAACCTTCAAATAAGCATGTTCCCGGTCGTCACATTGTACAAAAATAACCCCATCATTTTTTAATAAATTTTTAGCTACTTCTAACCTATTTTTCATAAAAGTAAGCCAAGTAGAATGATTGAATGCATCATTATATTTAAAATCATCATTTCCGGTATTATACGGTGGATCAATGTAAATCAGTTTTACTTTTCCGGCAAAGCGTTTTTTAAGAGAGTGGATAGCTAAAAGATTATTACCTTTGATAATAAGATTATCTTTGATATCTCCGTTTTCGTCAGTTTTGAAATTATCTAATTTATGTTCACCATTTTTATCAATTCTTTTGGCGTTGGTAAAAACTTTGGGGTCAAGTAAACGGCTAATCTCATCCGGAGCCAATATTTCATTCCAGAAAATTTCATCTCGTTTTTGCTCTTCTTTTGTCATTCCACCCTCAAGAATACAATCTTTATAAGGCCAAGAAAGCACAACTTCTTTCTTCTCACTAATAAATTCACCTTTTTCATCAACGAGTCCAATTTTATTTTTAAAAGTAGTATAACTATCTGGTAAAAATTGTTTATTGGAAACAAACTTAATAAACTTATCCTTGTCAAAAATTGTAGCTTTTCCAATTTGCTTAAAAAATACCGCTTTCATCTGCTCGTCTGATAAAAGACTCTCAATCATGTCCTTATCTAGTTTTATCGCTAACTCAATAACTTTATTCTTTAAAAGTTCGCCCTCGCTCACAAGGCGTTCATCTTTTTGAAGTAGATTTTTTAAATTGTCCAATATGCTTTCCATAGTTTTATTTAATTAAATCATCAATACCGACATCTAAAGCATCAGCGATTTTTTTGATGGTTTTAATTCTAGGGTCTGGTGTAGCCCCAGACTCAATTTTTGTAATTGTATGTAAAGTAATACCAGCAAGTTTAGATAACTTGTCTTGGGAAATACCCAGTTTTGCTCGGTATCTTTTTATATTTTTTGCGATAGATGACATTTCCTTTGACATTATAATATAATTTTACTATAACAACTTTACGGTCATTATTACTATTTGCTATTATTAGTATATGAAATCTATAGTGGAAAGTCAAACAAAATTAGTAAATAATAGCCCGTCGCCTTCTGAAAAATTTTTGACAAAGCGAAAGAGCAAGCGGACAGAAACACTGGGCGGGATTATTCAAAATCCCAGCCAAAGTCCAAAAAGTGATAATTAGCGGAGGAGAAGGGATTCGAACCCTTGATGCCATATAGGCATAGCGCTTTTCGAGAGCGCCCGATTCAACCACTCTCGCACTCCTCCATTAAGCCAACTAATTCATTGTTTATCTTGAATTAGTTGTTTTAATCTGTCAATCTCTGCCGTATTAAGCGACCGCACCGCCCCAATGGGCAGACGACCCAACTTTAAAGGACCAAGTCCAGTTCTTTTTAGGTCAATCACTTCATAGCCTGCTAATTTTAGCAATAAACGAATCTGTCTCTTTTGACCTTGCTCTAAAATAATTTCTAACCGATCACTAGCCAATTGACGGCTTATTTTAGCTCTAGCTAAACTTTGG
>JAKJDQ010000002.1 GCA_022705845.1 Patescibacteria group bacterium
AGCTTTTGGTGGTCATTGCCATCATTGCTATACTATCTACCTTATCCGTGGTAGCACTCAATAGCGCTAGAGCTAAAGCGCGTGATGCCCGCCGCCTGTCTGATATTAAGCAGATTAGGACAGCGCTGGATATGTATTATGATTCTAGCTCAACGTATCCAGCTGCTTGTTCCGCATTAGGTTCTAGCACTGGTTGTCTTTGTCTTACCTCTGTTGGGTGGGTCTCGTCATCAGTATCAGATTGTACCGGCACTATTTTTATGCAAAAAGTGCCCAAAGATCCAGGTAGTTATTCTTATAATTATGCGGTGGGGGGTAATGGCGCTACTTATACAATTACCTATACATTAGAGAATGGCGGCGCAAAGACAGCAACGCCAAACTCTATGGAATAATTTAAAATAATAAATATTGAGTCATGAAAAGGGGTTTTACTTTGGTTGAGCTTTTGGTGGTCATTGCCATCATTGCTATACTATCTACTTTATCCGTGGTAGCACTCAATAGCGCTAGAGTTAAAGCGCGTGATGCCCGCCGCCTATCTGATATTAAACAGATTAGGACAGCGCTGGAAATGTATTTTGATAGCAATATGGCATATCCGGACCCTACTGCATCTACTACGATTGGCACTGGTAGTTATGCTTGTTTAACTAGCAATGGGTGGAAGGATAATACTTGTGCTGGTGGGGGTACTATTTTTATGCAAAAGGTGCCTGGCGATCCTCAGAGTCCTCGGGTGTACCAATATGCTAAGGTAGACGCTACGCATTATCGGATATCTTATTATTCTGAAAGTGGTTCAGCCACCAAGACAGCCACTGAGTCTAGCATGGAATAAGTTAGGAAAAATAATTATATTGTTTTCCATAAATAGGGACCGGCTAAGGGCGGCCTCTATTTTTGTATTATTTGTGATTTATTGGTTGTAGTTGTTCCAGTACTTAATTATTGCTATAATAGTGGCAGTGAATATGGGATTATTAATTATTGGTATAATTTTTAGTTTTTTATTAGGCTCAGCTCTGGGTAGTTTTGTGCATTGCTGGGCTCATCGTTTATATAGCGGGGAGGGTTTCCGTCGTCATTCTTATTGTCCGCAATGTGGCCAACTTCTAGCTTGGTATAATAATATTCCTATTTTTAGTTATCTAAGGTTAAAAGGTAAATGTGCCTCATGTCATAAAAAAATTCCCCAGGATTATTTTTGGAGTGAATTATTGGCTGGCGGCTTATTGGTTATTGCTTTTCTGGCAGCTTGGTGCCATCTGGGTGGAGAGGAGGGGATATGGGTGGCTATTACTAGTATCAAGGGGTGGCTGGTAGCTTTGCAGGCTATTATTGGTTTAGTTATTTTAATGTTGGTTTTCTGGACTGATTATTGGTGGCTTGCAATATTTACTGGGCCACTGTTAATAGGTGGGGTTATTGTTGGTCTACTAAAGTGGTTGACAGGCGAGTCGTTGGTGAATATGGTTCTGGGGGGGCTGATTGGTGGTTTATTTTTTGCTTTACAGTTTTGGGCCTCTAAGGGTCGATGGATTGGTGAAGGAGATATTTATTTAGGAATATTTTTAGGCATTTGGCTCGGCTGGCCGTTCATTATTTTAGCTATTTTTGGGGCCTATATTTTTGGGGCCATCATTGGTTTATTATTAATTGCTATGGGACATAAGGCCTGGACATCTAAATTACCCCTGGGGGTATTTTTAGCGCCTAGTGGCTGGCTGTGTTTTTTATGGGGGCAACAAGCCATGGAAGCCTATCTTCGTTTAATAGGTGTAGCTAATTAAATAGATGAAATTTCTTAAAAGGACTACAATTATTCTAATTATCGTGGGGGTAGAATTTTTGTTTGGTTATAAACTGACAGCTTTAGCTGGCGAGGAAGATAATTTATTTGGTTGGGCCTGGAATTCACAGGCGGGCTGGATTAGTTTTAATAATTGTGTTTATGATGGGCCTTGTGAGGGGTATGATTATGGTGTTAAGTTAGATGAAGATGACTATACTTTATCTGGCTATGCTTGGAGTGATAACGTGGGCTGGATTAAGTTTGATAACACCGGGTTAGAAGGTTATAGCTATCCAGCAGGAGGATTTCCTCAACATGGTGCAAAGCTTGATTTGGATAATAGAATATTTAGTGGTTGGGCCCAAATTTTATCTTTAGGTGACGATGGTTGGGTGAAATTGGCTAAAGATAGCCACGACAGCGGGCCAAATTATAATGTTTCTTTAGAGCTAGATGGTAAATTACGTGGCTGGGCCTGGAACAATATGCTCGGCTGGATATCTTTTAATTCGGCGGATTGGACAGGCAACACTATTGTTTATTATGTCACTGGTCGAGCGCCATTTGTACCTAGCAATGTAACAGTGACCCCAGATAGTTTATCCGGTTGTGATACTTTAAATATTAATTGGCAGCCGAGTTTATATGCTAATACATATTGGATTTATCGGGCAGCAAGTTCGTCATTTACACCAACTACCAGCAATTTAGTGGCTAGCACCACTAATACTAATTTTAGCAACAATGGATTAAGTCTAAATACTGACTATTATTATCATATTGGAGCTAGTAATTTTTTTGGTACAGTATATACACCCGCCAGTAGTCATGGCCGCACTAGAGCAATTTGCGGAGTTCAAGTTATTGCCGGCCAGGGTAGTTGCTTAAGTGGTGACCCTTCCATTATTAAACTGAATTGGCAGGCGCCCCACTTAGCCCCAGGTGTTACTATCGATCATTATATAATTACACGCTGTCAAGTAACAGAGAGCGAGGATTGTTTGAGGGTTTTAGATTCACACTTTATTAATATAGCTACTACTAGTGATTGCTATTTGGTGGAGCCAAGCGATTATGATAACCCTCCACCTTCAGTTGGGGCGACATCTACTCTTCATTGTATAGGTAACGACTGTCATTGCTGGGAAACTTTTAGAGGTGAGGAAGTAGATAAACAGTATGTTTATAAAATTATGGCGGTGGACAATAATGGTCAGGGCGGCGATGAAACTGATCCCGATGCTTTAATTCAAATTTTTCCTTGTGCCCGACAAAAGAGTTGGTATTGGGAAGAACAAAACCCGGCCATGTCTAGCCCATAAAATATGACAATATTTAGCAGAAAAAAATATATTGTTCCAGCTTTTACTTTAGTAGAATTGTTAGTGGTTGTTGGTATTTTTGTTTTTATAGCATTAGCTACGGTAGCAAATTATCAATCTAATAATCGGCAATCTCAATTAACGATGGCTACCCAGGAATTGGCTACTAATATAAAATTAGCTCAAAGTTATACTTTAGGTTCTCAAGAATTTGAGAGCCCTTCTGACCCTAGTCACGCCGGGGAGATACCGGCTGGTGGCTGGGGCATCCATTTGTCAAAGGATAGCCCCACTATCTATCAGATTGTAGCTGATTTTAATGATAATCACGTTTGGGATAGTGATTCTGATGGATTATTTAAGACAATCACTTTACCAGAGAAGATAAGTATAGACGACATTTTATATAATTCATCATCTGTTAATGATTTAGATATTTTTTTTCAGCCGCCTGACCCTAAAACTTTTTTAAATGGTAACCGAAACGGCAATGTCACGCTAACTCTTTATGATGACGTCTTAGCTACTACTAGTGAGGTGACAGTAAACTTTTTTGGTTTAGTAGAAATTAATTAACTACAAAATGCCACGACAATTTTCTACAGCGCCAGCCTTTTCTTTAATTGAGTTGCTTGTATCCATGGCCATTATAGGTATTGGGCTTTTAGGTATTTCCTCTCTAGCAGCTCAGAATATACGGGTACAATATTTTAATCGTAATAGCCTAATTTCGGCTCAATTAGCTCAGGAAGGCTTGGAATTAGCGCGGAATTTGCGTGATAATGATTGGAAATCGTCAAGTCCTATTACTTCTAGCTCATCTTTGGAGGGTCTTTATAATGATTTATTTACTATTGATTACTTAGGCCATATTAATACTTATTCTGTTCCTCAGAGTGTGCCTCTCTTAAATATTGACAGTGATGGTTTTTATAGCTATAACCCCGGGACACCAACGCCCTTTAAGAGATATATAACTAGCCAATGTCAAGATAATTATTGTCTATTGAGTTGTGTGGTTACTTGGCAGGCCGAGGGACAATCGGGGAGTTATGAGGTAAATAGTTATCTATATGCCTGGCATTAGGTATACCAAATTGTCTGGTTTTACTTTAGTAGAGGCAATGGTGACAGTGGCTATTTTTGCTATTTTGATGGTTAGCGCTACTGATATCTTTTTGTCTATTGTAAGGTCGCAGCGTAACACTTTGTCTTCTAAAAATGCTCAGGAAGCAGTTAATTATGCTCTTGAAGTTATGTCTAAAGAGCTGCGGATGGCTAAAGTAGATGATGGATATTGCGGAGCAGCTCAAAAAGTGTATGCTGTCTTTGATAAAAATGGTCAGCCAGTTGATAGTGGAAATGGTTCCACCATTAAATTTCGCAATTATGAAGATGAGTGTGTAGTTTATGAATTAGACAATTCCAATGGCCGCTTAAAGGTAACTCGTAATGGTTCTTGGGCCTATATGACGCCAGTTAATATTACTATTAATAATCTTAGCTTTTATGTTCAATATAGTGATATACAAAGTGAACAGCCTTTGGTTACGGTTCGTTTTATTCTAAGTTATTTTAATAGTGAAACTGGACAACAAACTATGCAGGTTCAAACTTCTATTTCTTCTAGATCTTATGAAAATTATGAATTTGGCGGTTAAACAATTTTTGTCTTATAAGTTGTCATCTCGGCGGTCAGGAGTTATTATGATTATTAGTTTTTTAATCATTACTGGTGCTTTTATTATTGCTTTGTCTATTGCTACTTTAGTTATGATAGCTATTAATATCAGCCGAACCCAGGGTGATTCAGTGCGGGCTTATTTTGCTGCTGATAGTGGGATAGAGCGAGCCTTGGCTTTTGATAAATCACCAGAAGGCACTATTGATCATCAGAATTGTGGACCAGGTGAAAAACAATATCTCTGCTGTGACGAGCTGGGTGAATGTTTGTTTTTTGATCAAGTTATCCAGAGCCATGCAGAGGACGGTGCTGTTTCGGGTTGTTTTGATTGTGCTTACGTAGAACCTGAAGAGGTAACTCAAGATGGTGGGCAAGTTTATAAAATTATTTATCGAGGAGTTAGTAGTGATAATAGTCAATTAAACTTAGAAAGTATTGGAAGTTCGCACGGAGTAAAGCGCGCCATTAGATTAACCATTATTCGTACTTCTGGCTGTGTACCTCAATGTCAAAATGAAGAGGGCGAACCGTATCAGTGTGGCTATAATGGTTGTAACGGTTTTTGCGGACAGTGTGGGGATAATCAACATTGTGATAATCATTATTGTGTCGATGATGAATAAAGAATTATTGCCAATTCAAGAGAGAATTGAAAAATTACGCGCTGAAATTGAAGAGGCGCGCTATGCTTATCATGTCTTAGATAAAAATCTAATGGATGAGGGGGTTTTAGACAGTTTAAAAAATGAATTATTCCAATTGGAACAAACTTATCCGCAGTTTATTACCCCCGACTCGCCAACTCAGCGGGTAGGGGGTAAGGCTTTAGATAAATTTGTTAAAGTGATCCACGATTATCCCATGATTTCTCTTTATGATGCTTTTTCTGAAGAAGATATGCTGGCCTGGGAGGAGCGCAATCGCAGTTTCTTTAAAAAGCCGTTATCAGATGATTATTATGTAGAACTTAAATTAGACGGTCTGGCTATTAGCTTAAAGTTTGAAGCAGGGCTTTTAGTGCAAGGAGCCACCCGAGGCGATGGGCAGGTTGGCGAGGATGTCACCGCTAATGTTCGAACAATTACCAGTATTCCTTTACGTTTACGTTGCCCCAGTGAAGACGCTCTTGCTTCAATTGGTTTTGGCGCGTCTGACATTAAAGATCTCTATAATTTTATTAATCATAAAGTTATTGAAATCAGGGGAGAGGCTATTATTACTAAAAAGAATTTAGCCGATATTAATCGTCGCTATGCGCAGGAGGGACGTCCGCTTTTGGCTAATGCCCGTAATGCTGTGGCTGGTTCTATTCGTCAGCTTGATCCTCAGGTGACTGCGGAACGTAAATTAGATTTTTATACTTATGATTTGCTATTCCCTGGCCTTACTCGGGGAGAGTTAGTGCGATGGCGACATCAAGCCGATCAGCTAGCTAGATTATTAGGCTTTAAGACAATCCAACAAAATAAATTGTGTCACGGTCTTTCAGAGGTTTTTGTTTATTACCGTCAGATTGAAAAAATTAGAGAATCCTTATCTTTTGAGGTAGATGGTATTGTGGTGAAATACGACGATTTAAAATTATGGGAGGCGTTAGGAGTGGTGGGTAAGGCTCCACGGTATATGATGGCCTATAAATTTAGCGCCGAGCAGACAACTACTAGGTTATTAGATGTTCAGTGGCAGGTAGGACGGACGGGAGTATTGACACCGACGGCTATTTTAAAGCCGGTTAAGGTTGGCGGGGTTACCATTTCTCGCGCTACTTTACATAATTTTGATGAAATTAAACGTTTATCAGTAAAAATAGGGGATACGGTTATCATTGAGCGAGCCGGCGATGTTATTCCTAAAATTGTAGGTGTGTTGCCTAAGCTACGGAGCGGTGATGAACGACCCATTGTACCGCCCAAGTATTGTCCTTTCTGCGGCAGTATCATTCAAAAAGTAGCGGGTGAGGTAGCTTATCGTTGTCCTAATCCAGATTGTTATGCTGTGGCCTTGCGGCGCTTACGGCATTGGGCCAGTCAGGAGGCTGCGGGCTGGAACGGTTTTGGGCCGAAAATTATTGAGCAGTTGTTTAAAAATGGTTTAATAAAAGATATTGCTGATTTTTATGATTTGACGGTTGACCAATTAAAAATTTTGCCGGGGCTGGGAAATAAGTCGGCTAATAATTTGATAACAGAGATTCACCGCAAGAAGACTTTATTTTTAGATAGACTTATTTATGGACTTGGTATTCGCCAGGTAGGGCAAGAAACAGCAGCTACCATAGCTAATTTTTTGGCTCATCGGCTGGCTAATACATCTCGCAAGGCATCACCTGAGGAGATATTTGCCGTTGGTCGGGCAATTACCACAGAAGAGTGGCAGACATTGTCAGATATTGGTCCTAAGGTGGCTGAGGCTTTATTTAACTGGTTTCACGATGATTATAATTATGATTTGTTGCGTCGTTTGGGTAGACAGGGAGTTACTGCTGTGTGGGAGAAAAAATTAGCTTCTCAGACTCTGAGCGGCAAGACCTTTGTTTTAACGGGCCGGCTTAACAGTTTGACACGGGCTCAGGCCGAGGCTAGAATAAAACAAGCTGGCGGTCAAGTAAGTAGTCAAGTTAGCCGCCAGACTGATTATTTGGTGGTCGGTGCAGATCCGGGAAGTAAACTAGTTAAAGCCAAGAATTTAGGGATTAAAATTATTAATGAAGCTGAATTATTAGCCCTATTGTCTTAATTTTATGGATAAAGAGATTATAAAAAAATTAGCTCAGCTAGCTAAACTGAAAGTTGATGATAGTGAAGTAGAAATTTATGATCATCAGTTGTCAGATGTTTTGCACCACTTAGATAGTTTATCCGGAGCGATAGACTTTATAAATGGGCATGGCATTAAAGATGATGAGGGCCGGGAGGCTAATACCAACAAGGTTATTCATTCTTCTTTGGCCAATGATGAAGTAGAAAATTGGCCGGAGGAAGAAATAGCTATGAGTCTTATTAGGGCGCATCAGAATGATGATGGATTTATTATTGTTCCAGCAATAAAATCATAGGCACTTATGAATTTACAGAGCTTAACATTAACTCAGGCTAGAGATTTGTTAGATAATCGGCGGTTAACCAGTCGGCAGCTGACTGATTATTATTTGCAACGTCTAGAAAAATATGATTCATATATTAATTCTAGCCTGTTAATAGATTATGAGGGAGCTTCTCGAGCAGCAGATTTAGCTGATCATCGGTTAGCTCATGGAGAGGGAGGAGGGGTATTGGGTATACCTTATATAATCAAAGATAACATTTTAACTAAAGGTTTAAAAACCACAGCTGGTTCTAAAATGTTGGCCAACTATGTTGCTCCTTATGATGCCACGGTAGTTAGCCGTTTGAAACAAGCCGGGGCGGTTTTATTAGCCAAGGCTAATTTAGATGAGTTTGCTTTGGGGTCGTCCACTGAAAATAGCGCCTTTGGACCAACCCATAATCCTTATAATTTGTCTATGGTGCCAGGGGGGTCTTCTGGTGGTTCAGCCGCAGCCTTGGCTGCTGATTTTTGTACTTTTTCTTTAGGTAGCGATACTGGCGGTTCAGTACGGCATCCAGCTTCTTTGTGTGGGGTGGTTGGCTATAGGCCAAGTTATGGCGCCATATCGCGACATGGTCTAGTGGCTATGTCTAGCTCCCTTGACGCTATTGGTGTTTTAGCCCGTTCTGCCGTTGATGTTGCCACTGTTATGGCAATAATTGCCGGCCCAGATAAATATGATGCCACAGCCTCATTAGTGTTAGAAGCACCTGCCAAGGTTAATCCAATAATTAATTGGTCCAAGATTAAGATTGGCTGGCCGGCTGAATATTTTAGCTCTGGCCTTAATAGCGAGGTAGCAGAGCATTTAATAAATATAAAAAATATTCTGTCGGATAAGGGGGCGACAATTGTACCTGTTAATTTACCCCTTACTTCATATGGAGTGTCGGCCTATGCTGTAATTAATATGGCTGAAGTAAGTTCTAATTTAGCGCGTTTTGATGGATTGCGCTATGGTCATTGGGTGGGCGGTAGTAATTTATTGGAAACTTATTTAAATAATCGAAAAGATGGCTTTGGCGCGGAAGTTAAACGTCGCCTTATGCTAGGCACTTATTTTTTAAGCGCTGGAGAAGGGGAGTCGTACTATAAACAAGCGCAAACCGTTAAGACGATAATTGCCCGGGAATTCAAGGAAGTTTTTACCCAGGTGGATTATCTTCTTACTCCTGCTACGCCTACGGTTGCTTTTCCCCTTGGCGTCAAAGTCAATGATCCCTTGAGTCTTTACTTAGAAGATAGTCTCCTTACCCCGGCCTCTTTGGCTCATTTGCCAGCAGTGGCTATACCTATTGGCTGGAACTTAGCCGGTTTGCCAATTGGCGGCCAGCTTATTGGAAAAAGAGGTGAGGATTATAATATGTTAATGGTAGCTCAGGCGATACAAGATGTAATAAATATTACTCCGCAATTATTGCCGTGGGAATAAAATAATTAAATAAAAATTTAAATTATACTTATGAAGAAAAAAACATCACCTCGACGGTTTACTGATGAATTTTTGTGGGCTATTATAGCGGTGGTTCTATTGGCCTTCATTGGTTTATGGATCTACCAAAAAACTATGAATAAACCACAAGCCATTACTCCGGCCACCTCAACTCAAGATCAAACTGCAATAGCCGAAGAATTAAAAATAGCTAATCAGGAGGCTTTGGAAAAAATTACTTTGACGTTATCTGAAGTTCCGCCTATTAATGATGCTGACCATTTGTTGGGTCCATTAGAAGCTCCGGCTCAGTTAATTATTTATACTGATTTTACTGATCCGTTAGCTGCTCAGTTTGTGCCTATTATTAAAGAACTAAAAAGTCAGTTTGGTGATGACCTAGTAGTGGTCTGGCGTCAGCATCCATTAGTCAATAATCTTTTTTCTAATGACGCCGCGATAGCTATTGAATGCGCGGCCAAACAAGATAAATTGTTTGACTATGCAGAACAGATTGCTTTGCTGTCGGCTCAAGAGCAAATTTTACCAGAATGGTCGGAGTTGGCCAGCGAGCTTGGTCTTAAGGTTGATGATTTTAATAATTGTTTGACGAAGCCAGAGGTTCAGGCTACAATTGATCAGTGGTCTGCTGAGGCGGAGGCGTTAGGCGCTATTGGAGTGCCTAGTAGTTTTTTAAATAAAAAACTGTTAAGCGGGGTTTATCCGCTAGAGGATTTTACGGACAGTGATGGCCAAGTAAAAAGCGGATTAGTAGTGTTAGTGCAAGAGGCCATAAAGGCTAATCAGGCAGCGGATTAGTAGATTATAAGGAGGGGAGAGGGAAGGATCGCATAGTGGTCGAGTGCGCTCGCTTGGAAAGCGAGTAGGCCCACAAGCCTCCGGGGTTCGAATCCCCGTCCTTCCGCATCCTCGTGTTGGCACGATGATCTTAAAAACAGAGCTTATTTAAGTCTTGTTTTCAAAAATTTTATTTCAGAATATATTTTTTATATATATGGTTTTAATCAAAAAATTATTAATTAAACTGGCACAATATCTAAAAACTAGATATAATATATAATATTCCTAAATTTAACTTATTTAATATGTCTCCAAAAAAAATAAGTCCAGATAAAATTGATCAAATAAAGACTATTTATAGCCAAGCACTTGTTGATATTCGTAAAATTAAAAAAGAAAGAGATGAAAAAATTAAAGAAATATTAAAAAGTATTGATACTAATCAAATAACTAATATTCTTAAAGATATTAGAGGGACAAAATAATTACTAAAAATATGGACCAAGAAAAAATCACGCAAGAATCACCCTTAGAAAAGGCCAAAAGACTACTAGCCGAAAAAGAATCTAAAGATAAAGAAAAAAACGAGGCTGAGGCTCAAAAAGAGCCTGAAAATCAGGCTAAAGAACAAACATTAGAAGAGCTTAATAGCTTAAAACAAGAGTTGGAAAGACAATTAAATGAAATGAATTTTAATGTGGAGATCTCTAGAAACGAAGCTCATGAAACTAGAGATGCTATGCGAGGGGGTGGTCTTGATCAGAGTCTGGACTATAAAGAAGAATATAGCGCCATTATTTCTGAGGCAGCCGACAATTTAAATAGCTTAAGGCAAGAAAAGAATAGAATAAAAGCAGAGTTGGAGGTGGTTAATTTCAATATCGAAAACTTTGATATCAACAAAAATATCGCCGAAGCCAAAAAGGATGTTCAAGCAGAAATTGCCACTGTTGAACAAGAGAGTGTTGAGGCCATAAACCAAGTTAAAGATTATCCTGGCTCTAATGTGCAAGATCTTGAAGCCGCACAAAAGATAACCGTTGATTCTAGCCAAAGAATTGATCAAATTATAGAAAACTCTGATCAAGCTGTTGACAATATAGTAACCGAAGATGTTTCAGGTGAACAAAAAGTTGAAAAATATGAAGGTCCGATTAAAGAATTAGAGCTACAATACCGCGATATCCAAAACAAAAAAAAGCCCAAAAATGATCAGTACAATCAGCTAATGAGTCAATGGACAAAACTTTCTTTAGAAAAAAATTCAGCCGAGGCGCATGGTGATGAAAAAAAAGCACTTGAGCTTAAAGGAGCTATGGCAACAATTAGTGAAAAAAAGGAAAAAATTTACTTGGGTGAAAAAAAATTCGAACAATTAAAACAGCACCAGGATAAATTCAAAGAACTTGATGGTCAATTAACAGCAGTGTTAGCAGAAATAAGATCTCTTAAAGAATCAAAAGAACAGGGAGAAATGTCTGCTGAGCAATATCAAAACCAGATAGAACCATTAATAGCCAAACAAAACTATTTGTACGAACAAATAACTAAAAATAATAACGAGGCTGATAAAATAAAAAATGACAAAGAATTTGGAAAAGAAGAAGAATCTTTAGAATATCTTGATGGTCAAGAAGAACAATTAATTAATGCTGCCAAAAAAGAACTTGGCTATGATGAGTCAGTTCAAGAAATAGCAACAAAAAAACTTGGCCCCCTGGGTGCCTATGATGCCCACATATTGATGTTAAATAATTATCTAGGATTAAATTTACCAGTCTTTTCTCAAGATTTTAAAACAAGAAAGCTCAATAAGAATGAAGGTTGGGATAGCCCTATTATGGGTACACACGAAATAATTAATGATAATTCGCCCGAAGGAAATAAAAATAGAGATATTTTGGGCGCAAAACAAGAGTCTGTTTATAATGACTACTTAGAAAAAACGAAAAAACTAGCAGGCCTACCAGAAGAATCTAAGAAAAAACTTATAAAATTAGTTAAAGAAGATAATTCTTTATTGACTAGCGCCCTAAGTACTGAATGTTTTGATTCTTTTGATGGCCTTGACATAGACGGTGCTATCAATCACATCTTTACTGCTTATTCTAATTCCGATAAACAATGTAAACCTCTTGATGTTAAAAATCGGGAAGTCAGAATTGGTGATAAAACAGTTGATCAAGATACCCTTAGAAATAGCGCTCACTATCACTCCAAAAAAATGATGTTTATATTCACTGCCTTTAAAATTGCCCAAGACAATGGGTTGATTGGCTAACCACTGAAATCACGGTTCCAGCCCGAGGTAGCCCGCTAGATTATCGAGTTTGAACTACGATCAAATAGGGGGTTTTGGAAAATAAAAAGCCGATTTCCAGTAGAAGTCGATTTTGTATTATTAAGTTCAAGATGTTGTTTTTGTACGATTTTTTTTTCGCGCGTTCAACCGCCTCCGCTTTGGTGTCGCAAATGGCCGAGGCCTTTTGATTGCCAATAACCTTAAGTTTCCAATCCTTGCCGTTAGGGCTAACGAATATTTGATGCGTCATATTGTTTAGATTTTAACCGCTCTTATCTTATTTATTAAATTGTCTAGATCTGTTAAAATAAACTCGTGGCATTTGTCAAACTTATTAACATATCTATTGACAAATAATTTTACAATGATTATACTGGAAATAACAATATGCTTGGCAAATTTATTTTAGAACAACGTAAAAAGCACAATTTAACGCAGGATTTTTTAGCGTCTAAAATTGGCGTTTCGCGTCCTACCTATATTCAAATAGAGCAGGGCGAGCGTGACCTAACCATAACCGAAGCAAAAATATTATCGGATATTTTTGGTATTGTTTTTGATGATTTTGTTCAGGGCAAGGACACTGCTGCTAAGGTAGAAATTAAAAAGAGCATTAAAAAAATAAGAGAAGAAAAGCAAGAAATGAGAATAAGCGTTCCGCAAAAAAATCTAGAAAAATTTAAGGAGGTTCTACTTTATGTTTTATCTGAAGTCGGTGGCAAGCCGAATGTTGGCGAAGCAGTAATCTATAAATTGCTTTATTTTATTGATTTTGATTTTTACGAAAAATTTGAGGAGCAATTAGTTGGTGCGACATATATTAAAAATCACTATGGGCCTACGCCGGTTGAGTTTAAAACTATTGTCGATGATATGATTAAAAATGGCGAAGTTGTGAAAGTTGAAGGAAAATATTTTAATTATCTACAAAGAAAATATCTGCCAATTCGCGAACCAGACTTAACTAAATTAAAAGACGCACGCGAATTGCGTCATATCGACGAAGTATTAGCCAGATTGGGCGATAAAAATGCCAAAGAATTAAGTGAATACTCTCACGAGGATACTCCTTGGCTCGTCGCAAAAGAAAATCAGCCGCTTGATTACGAGGCCGTGTTCTACCGCACTCCTAAAACTTCCGTGAGAAACTATGACGAGCAAGATTAATTATGGCGAAACGCCTGAATTTCAAAAAGACTTCAAAAAATTGCTCAAAAAGTTCAAATCACTTGAAGATGATTTTGAGTTAGCAAAAGTTGCGGCGATTGAACTTTTTCATATACAAAAAGTAAACAATTTAAGCACTTTTCCTGTTCAAGGTCTTTGCACGGAAAAAATACAAATTTGTAAAATTAAAAAATTTGCCTGCAAAGCGTTAAAGGGGCGAGGTTCAAAAAGCGGAATACGAGTTATTTATGCTTTTCATTGCGAAAATTATAAGGTAGATTTTATTGAGATATATTTTAAGGGTGAGAAAGAAAACGAAGACAGGGATAGAATTAGGGAGTATTTAAAACATTATTTAACCGAGTGATCTACATCATCTTTACCTTTAACCGACTTTGGTTTGGGAGCTTCAAACCATGCCGGTGAACTGTATAATAAGTTCTTAATTGCTGTATATTTTTATCAATAATCGCGAAGTTAACCGTTTTTATCGATTCAAACTTCGGGACATCGCTCCTGCTATTTATCTATAGCCATTTTAGACTCATTAGTGCCAAAATCAATATTTGTGGCAGGTTATTTTTGGCGGATTATCGTTGCTAAAACAGATGAATATACAGATCTTAAACTGAAAATGGAGTACCAAATTTCTCTATATAAAGACAATGTTATTAATTATCAAGGGGTATCTGCCATAAATAGCACTGCTGGTTTTTAGTAGTTATTAATTTTCCTATTTTCTTAGAATTCTGTTTTTTTATGTTTTGATGCTGGATAAAGGTTTATGGTCTTGTAATTTTATAATTTCTGGCTATAATCTAAGATAGATTTTAATAATTTTTTATGTCTATGCAATCTAAAGTATCATTGGAAAAAGAAATTATAGCGGGCTGGGGTCGTAAGCTAGGATTTTTAATTGATGCTTTAAACATTACCCAATCAGCCAAAGATTTACTAGTAGAAATAGTTTCCATGATGGAGCCGGAAGAAATGATTAAGTTGGCGGCTGTATTGGAAGAAAAACTAGCCTCAGAACAGTCAGCTATCTTAGAAATAGAATTACAAAATAAGTTGGATGCTATGGCGATGAAATACGCCGCTGAAGCGGAGGCAATTGATCAAAATAGCTTGAATGAAATCAGGGAATTAATAAAGGAAAAAGCGTTAAGTGATATTCGTCAGACTATAAAATAATTTTATGAGCAATAACTTTGAAAATAGCCAGTCAGCGTCACAGCAGCTAGGTATGCCCGAGCCACTTAAATTAGATAGTAATATTATCAACGGAGAAGGTGGGGCTGATGTTGATGAGGCGCTTATGGCCCAACAGAAAGAGGATGCTTTAAAAGATATATTTTTACAAAAAGAGATTGAGGTTAAGGCCAGACAAGACAATGGGGAAAGTCCATCAAATTATACAAAATATAAATTAGCAATTTTTGATCAGTTATTAAAAAATAAGTCGGTTGATTTTCCTAGGGTGGTTCGTCAATTGCGAGGCCCAAATAATCCTGATACTTTTGATCTGGGCTCTTGTTATAGTGCTTTTGAAACGGTTAGATTTTATTCTAATAATGCTCAGGAATTACATGATGGCTATCAGATAAAAAATTCTATGGAATTATCTGATGATCCAGCTCAATATGTTGAACAGGTTAGTCAACTTTTTGATAAAATTAGTACACAAAAACAGGCAATGATGCAACGTAATAATCAGTTGGGCATACCAAGCTCTAAATATGATTATTATCGTTTAGCTATTTTAGAGAATCTCTTTAAAAATAATAGGGTAGAAATGTCTCGTCTAGGTCGGGAGCTACAGGAGGAAGAGGGCGATGATTTCGACCCAGAAGCTTTTCAGGACGCTTATTTAATATTAGACAGAGAAAATAAACTTAAAACTCAACAAGTGCAGAAGCAGAATGAAGAAAAAGAAGAAGTATTAGAAAAACAACCGACAGAACCTGTCTCTCCTGAAATACCGGCTGAGTTAAATAATGCCATAATTTCAGAAATTCCCGAAGAGCCAAATAATAAATATCCGGATAAAAAAATAAAAGCTAAAATTATTGGCGCTGCTGTTTATAAAACCATTGCTTCTATTGTTGGTCTTAAATCAGTTGTTGATTGGTTGGGGGCTGGTTTAGGTTCTTTGGGTTTAAAAATTGGCCAGCGGACCGATGTTTATAAATATTTTGATCAAAAGAAAGAGACAGCCCAAGATCGAGGTGACATTAATAATGCTCTAGAAAAATTGATTGAAGCTGCAGCTGCTCGGCATGATTTTAAACAGGCTATTTATCAAGATGAAAGGTATATAAAATTAGTAGCCGAGACTAATCAGTTGCTAGAAGGTTATAAACAAACTGAAGATGTTGAAGCTAGGGCAATTTTGGCTGACAAGATGAAGCAAAATCAGGAGGAAAAAAAGAAAATAGCTCAAGAATATGCGATGGTGGCCAATCAGGCTGAAAAGGATCAGGAATTAAAGAATTTAGCTATTGAATATAATAATTTAATTGATAATGCCCGTTCAACTGCTTATTATGATTTACCGGTTCAGCAACGTCAGCAAATTGACGCTAATTGGGACCATCTGTCAGAGGCTGAGCGCAGCCTTTATACTCTGCCGGAAGCAGATAAACGAACCATGAAGATTCGACTGGGGCAAGTGCTAATTAATAATTTAGAAAAAAATGATGCCCTGGCTGATCAACGTCGTAGGTCGGCTCAAGATATTTTGCGTGATTATGTCCATGGCAAGGTGGAGGCCTCGGCCTTAATTAAAGATAGTCTTAATACTGCCCTCACTCTTACTGGAGCTGGAGCCTTGCGTGGTTTTACTTATTGGACAATGGCGATGGTGGAACGTTCTAAGTCTAAAAATCGTGAATTTAGAAAAGAATATTCTTGGAATCAGGTAGGTGAAAAAATTTCTAGTAGCCGGCGGCTGTTTGATTTATTTGTCACTTCCATGAAAGAGACTTATTACGGTTTAAGCGGGCGTAGATTTGTTCAGAAATATACTGTTGACAAACAAGGCAAATTAAAACGATACTCCGACAAAATTCAAATGAAAGGATTACCAGCGACAGCACTAAGAGCTCAGTCTTTAGGTGAAATTACTCGTTTATTTGGTATTGGCACTCAGACTATGGCGGCTATTGTTACTGAGGGGATGAGTCTGCAAGGATCATTGGAAAATATAGCTGACACGTTTAAGGGTGATGCTCTTGGAAATATGGCTAATAATTGGTATCAAAACTTTCGCATTGATCAACGAATAGCTAAATCATTAAAAATTCTGCAAGATAAGGGAGATCACGGGGGTGGACAGATGGTAACTGAAAAAACAACGGCAGTTGGTACAACCCCGGAAAAACCAGATACTCAAGATATTGACCTTAAACATCTAGAAAATTTAGATACTATAAAGATTGCCCAGTTAGCTGAGCAGGGCCATCGGGTTGTTAAGGGTGGATCAGTGTCAGAAGCCTTGGGACGGTCGGTTAGCGGTCGGGAGGATATGCTGCTTATTACTTTTAATAACAAGGGTGAGCCTATTATTTATGATGGTTATAATCCTAATGTTATTGCCCCGGACGCTAGAGTACTTGATTATGGCGGCCGTTTAGTAGCGATCGATAATGATTCTAGCCACCTTCATTTTTATGAGCAACATTATTTTGATGATTTATCTAAACAAATTGATATAAATTTAAAACAAGAAAATATTGGCGAACAAGTTGTGTTGAGTACTCTGGCACCTCAAGGACCGAAGATCGAAGAAGTCGTATCTGATTCAACCATCGTTCATAATATGCCAGATAGCGCTAGTCTTGGTAAATATTCTGATCATCCATATTTTAATTTAACCACTAAGGGGAAAATTGATTATGATGATTTAGTGCATGGCAATAGTGATCTTTATCGCCAATTTGTTATGTTTAATCGGCCTGGCGGAGCTTGGAGTACTAATGCCGGCCAAGATTTGCTTAGCGATATTGACCGTATTTATCATAATGAAGACTTGTCGGTGGCTGATAGAATAAAGATACTGGAAGGAATTAAAGAGGTGATGGTTAAACCTGATTTAGTGAGTCATGTTAATGATTCTGAGACTAAAGATCTCCTTAGCAGAACATACCAGCATTATGCTGATTCTATTGATCATTCTATTGAATTATTAAAACATCCCGACGGTCAACCAATACCCGAAGAGTGGAATGGCGGGTTAGATGAATTTATTAAGTGGCGTGATGCTCATCGGCCGACTGGTAATTAACTAGATGTGTTGGCCTTATGGCCATAACCGTACAACTAGTTTTTTTGGCTTGAAAAATAGATTTAGTTGTTGTATATTGCCTTATATCGCCCCTATAGTTTAATGGATAAAACATAAGCTTCCGGAGCTTGCGATGGGGGTTCGATTCCCTCTAGGGGCGCTTATGAAAATTAGACTCACGGCTAATAATTTACCGATGACTATTCCGCAATTAATGCGTCAGGCAGGTTATGTTTATCTGCCTGGCCGTGGTGGTGATGACAGTTATATTAGAGTTATGGGACGTTCGCCTTATCCTAGATTTCATGTTTATATTCAGGAGAGGGACAACCAGCTGATTATTAATTTACATTTAGATCAAAAACAGCCGGGCTACGGCGTATCGACCCGCCATAACGGAGAATATGAGGGGCCGGTAGTGGAGACCGAAGCACGGCGTTTAATACAATTAATTTCTCATGCCTAATCCTAGTGATGACATTAAAGCCCGGCTAAATATTGTTGATGTAATCGGGGAATATATAAAGCTCCAGCCAGCGGGCAGTAATTTTAAGGCCAAGTGTCCATTTCACCAAGAAAAGACGCCATCTTTGATGGTGTCGCCGGATAAACAAATTTGGCATTGTTTTGGTTGCGGCCGAGGTGGAGATATTTTTGCTTTTATCATGGAAATGGAAGGATTAGGTTTTCCTGAGGCTTTGCGATTATTGGCCTCTAAGGCGGGAGTAGAATTAAAAAATTATCAAGGGCAAGATAATTCGCGACGTAATCGTTTATTAGATCTTCTAGGAGCAGCAGCGACTTTTTATCATGAGCAGTTATTAAAAGATAATCCTTTAGCTAAATCAGCCCATCATTATTTAACAGCGGAGCGAGGTTTGTCACCGGACATAATTAATGAGTGGCAATTAGGCTGGTCGCCTAATGAGTGGCAGTCTCTAGAACAATCCATGAAACGTTTAGGCTATACCAATAATGAAATGTTGCTCGCTGGTCTTATTAATCAAACATCTGAAGGGCAACGATTTTATGACCGTTTTCGGGGACGGATTATGTTTCCCTGGCATGAT
This sequence comes from Patescibacteria group bacterium, assembly GCA_022705845.1. Classification (GTDB taxonomy): domain Bacteria; phylum Patescibacteriota; class Patescibacteriia; order Patescibacteriales; family Patescibacteriaceae; genus UBA1359. Next base: position 18,946 of record JAKJDQ010000002.1, read on the forward strand.
GTCAGTGGCAATATTATAGGATTTTCAGCTCGTATTTTGCCTCAGCTAGATGATGGTCAGGCCGGTAAATATATTAATAGCCCACAAACTATGCTTTATGATAAAAGCCGCCATATTTTTGGTTTATGGTTAGCTAGGGGCGCTATTAAAGAAGCGCAAGAGGCGGTTATTGTTGAGGGTCAAATGGACTGTCTTACGGCACATCAATATGGTTTTAAAAATGTAGTCGCCACTTCCGGCACCGCCCTGACCGAAGAGCACTTAAAATTATTAAAACGTTATACTAGTAATATAGTTTTAGCTTTTGATATGGATCAGGCGGGCGTGCTGGCGGCCGATAGGGCTATTGCCCTTGGCGGTCAGGCCAATCTTAATATTAGAGTGCTTCATCTGCCAAACGGTAAAGATCCAGATGAATTTATTCGGCACCATGCTACCGACTGGCCAGAGGTAGTAAGCCAGGCTCGGTCCATTATGGATTATTATTATGAGCTTTTAAAGCCTCGGCTTTTAAGTGAGAAGATAGAAGAACGCAAGACAGCTACGGCTCGTTTTTTAAAGATGATTAGCCAATTAGCTAGTGTTGTGGAGCGTGATTATTGGTTAAAAGAATTAGCTAAAACTTTGCACTTGGAAGTGCAGTTATTATATGATGATTTAGCTAAACTGGAAAAACCCCAGAGTCCATTGGCCAGCGATGCCCCAATGAATTCCATGTCACAAATTAAACCGGCGGATTTACTTTTGGCCTGGCTGATTAAATTTCCTAATCTGCTTGAGAGTTTAAACGAAGAGTTGGAACCTGATTTTTTTAGCGACCCTCGGGCTGGTCAATTTTACAAAAATCTAATTGTTTATTATAATAAAAATCGACAAATTGACGGCCAGACCATTGATTATCCAGAATTTATTAGTTGGCTGAAGGCTAATGCCGGGGAGCTGAGCAACCAGCTCATAGCCTATATTGATAGTCTTTTTCTTTTAGTAGATAAAGATTTAGCCGAAGCCACTCTAGAGGAATCACTCGGCGAAATATCTAGGCTAGCTAAAGTTATAAAACGGGCTTTTTGGCAGCAGCGGTTAGCCATTATTAGCCATAAGATAGCTGAGTTAGAAAAGAGTCGAGAGTTAAGCGAGCAAAAGAGAGATTTAGAAATTAATATGCTGTTAGGCGAGGCCGAAGATTTAAGTCAAAAATTAAGAGCTTTAGATAATTAATTACATGAGTGCTAAAAAACAAGTAGCCAAAGCCTCTTCTAATATTGAGGAGATTATCAAACATCAGACGGCTGATTTTAGTCCATCTAGTTTAAAGTTGTCTTCTAAAAAAAATAGTAAGAGTCGTGTTTCTAAGCGGGCGGATCAACATTTTAAAAAAGACAAGCCAGCTTTGCCGCCTACCGATAAAGAGATTCAAGCCTTAATTAACCGAGTAAAGCCGCGTGGTTTTGTGACAGAAACTGAATTGCTGTATCTTTTTCCCAAGCTGGAAGATTATGTTTATGATTATGAGTTGTTGCTTGAAGAATTGCAGAAGCATAGTATCAAAGTTATAGAGACGGGGGGAGGGTATTTACAGATTGGCCAGGAAAAGGCGAAGCAGGAAGAAAAAAACCGTTCCATTTTGGGAGACATTAAAGATATAAAAAAATTTGACATCTCTGAACTGTCAGCCGATTCAGTGCAGATGTATTTAAAAGAAATTGGCCGAGTGCCTCTTTTAACAACGGAAGAGGAGATTGAATTAGCTAAACGCAAAGATAAGGGAGATAGAGAGGCGGAGCGCCGTCTTATTGAGGCTAATCTTAGATTGGTAGTCTCTATTGCTAAAAAGTTCAGCGGCACGCGAGGGCTTAATTTACTAGATTTAATTCAGGAGGGAAATATTGGATTGTTTCGGGCAGTAGAAAAATTTGAATACCGCAAGGGCTATAAATTTTCCACTTATGCCACCTGGTGGATTCGTCAGGCTATTACCCGCTCGCTGGCTGACCAATCGCGGACTATCCGCATCCCAGTCCATATGGTAGAGACTATTAATAAGTTTCAACAAGTGCAACGTCAATTAACCCAGGATTTGGGGCGTGAACCATTGCCGGAAGATATTGCCGCCGAGATGGGAGAGGATATAGATAAAATTCGCCATATTATTAAAATATCGCAAGATACTATTTCTTTAGAGACTTCGGTCGGTGATGAAGATGATGATTCCACGCTAGAGGACTTTATTGAAGATGTAAAAAATATGACCCCTGACCGGGTAGCGGCCCTGGAACTCTTAAAAGATTATGTGCAGGAAGTGATTGCCACTTTAACACCTCGAGAACAGAAAATCCTAGAAATGCGTTTTGGTTTAGGTGATGGGGTGTCTCATACCTTAGAAGAAGTGGGGCAGGAGTTTGAAGTAACGCGGGAACGTATTAGGCAAATTGAAGCTAAAGCTCTGGAAAAAATTAAAAAACAAGGGGCAATTAAAAAATTACAAGACTTTTAATTTATTTGACAAGCCTTTGGTCTTTGCTATAATAGCAACATTATTCCCGGGTAGCGCAGCGGTAGCGCAGTTGGCTGTTAACCAATTGGTCGTGGGTTCGAATCCCACCCCGGGAGCCAGCGTGTACAAACAGAGGTTGAAACCTCCGTTTGTGTTTTATTTATCGGCGTTTCTGTTGGTTCTAACCCTTGATATTCAGCCTCTAATGCAGGGTAGTTATTTTTGATTGGAACGAGCCATTCATTTGGTTCAATATAGAGCTTTCCGTCTTTAATCATCGGCGTTTTTCCGAGAGCTAGTAAAATTTCTTTTTTCAATTCTAACCCTGCTTTGCCCATATTATTGGCCTTTATAAAAGCAGTTCGTGTATAGGTAGCAAAAGTAAAAGTTTTCTCAGTCAGCTCAAGCCATTTTTCAGCTCTTGTTTCGGTGAGCTGGTGTATCAATAATCCAATCTAATCTGTGTTTGGCAGTCTTGATGGCCTTTTATAGCCATCTTTTTTGTTTACCTGTTCACTATTCTTTGCCAATATTTAGTTAATGAGACCTATTTATGCCCCCCATTCATTCTTTGGATACTTGTGAATATTATCGTATGTAGTTGGTTATATCTCATCAATGATTATTATAAGAGTATCATGACAAAATTCGCCACTTTTGACAACGAATTTCATAAGCGATAAAATGTAAGCATAACCCTATAAACAGATACATCTTTTATGAATACTAAGATAGATAAACTTTTTACCATTGAGGAAACCGCCAAAATTTTGAGAGTTAGTAGTCGTTCAGTGAATCGATATATTGAGTCAGGCAAGCTTAAAGCATCAAAGATTGGCAGTTGGCGAATTACTGAGCTTGATTTGCAAAAATTTTTAGAAGATACTAGTAATTTGGTCGTTAAAAATAAAAAGAAATAATTTTTTATGACCACAAAACAAGCCATACAAACAATACAGAGAACGTTTGACATTAATCACATATTTGCATATAGAGTTTTTTCGTTAGCTGATAAATCAAATTTGCTTGACGATTCAGCTCGAATTATTGCTGAGAAGCCGAAGCCATTCCTTAAGTGGGTTGGTGGTAAACGTCAATTGTTAGAGCAGTTTAGACTGACAAAACTTTATCCACCGGAATTCTTTGATCCAACAAGAAACAGTTATTTTGAACCATTTGTTGGTGGTGGTGCTGTTTTTTTTGACTTACTCCCAGAGAGAGGATATTTATCAGACCTAAATAGAGAGTTGGTTATTACTTATAATGTTATCAAAAATAATGTTGATGAGTTGATTCGTTCTCTTAAAGAACACAAGAACGATAAAGAATATTTTTTGAAAGTGAGATCTCAAGACACGAATAAATTAAGCGACATCGCAATCGCTTCAAGATTTATTTATCTGAATCGAACTTGCTTCAATGGCCTTTATCGTGTTAACAGTCAAGGCAAATTTAATGTGCCATTTGGTAAATATTCAAATCCACAAATTTGTGACGAACAAAACCTTAGGAATGTTTCAAATGCTTTAAGCGGTGTGGAAATCAAACATCAGGACTACAAAGAGGTTCTTAAAAAGGCAAAGAAAGGAGATTATATATATTTTGACCCGCCATATTATCCGGTTAGCAAAACCGCTTCATTTACATCTTATACTTCTGAGTCCTTCTTAGATAAGGAACAGATTGAATTAAGAGATGTTTTTGTTGAATTACATAATAGGGGATGTTTCGTTATGCTGTCTAATTCTGATACACCATTTATTAATAAAATTTACTCCGGTATAAATGGCGTACGAATCACCAAAGTTTATGCTGGCCGAGCCATAAACTCTAAAGGGTCGGGTCGTGGTAAGATAACGGAGGTTTTAGTCACTAACTATTGAAAATATGAAAAAAGATTTTAATACATTAATAACTACATTCAAGAGCTCAATTAAAACTTGGGATTATTTTGTAAATTGGAAAAAAGTTTTTGCGAATAGCTCGGATTTAGAAATTGCTTTAAACAAACTAAATTATCTACTTGGTAAAGAAAATTTAAAGGAAGAATTCAAAAAGTTATACAAAACCAACCCCGATATTGTTGAGGCCTTGCCTGTGCTATTGGCTGTTAGAGAAAATACACTGGAAGTTTTTGATAAGGTTACCAAAAATTCTGAGTTTTTTGATTTTTCTGGGAGAGACCAAAACCCAGACAAATATTTTAAGTTTTTAGAAAAATCCGGACTTATTCAATTATTTAAAAAAGACAAAATCAAAAATTTGGTTGATTATGTTATAGGTGTTGAAGTTGGTTTAGACAGTAATGGTCGAAAGAATCGTGGAGGAACTTTGATGGAGGAGATTGTCGGTGCTTTTATATCGGAATTTTGTAAAAGCAATGGTTATGAGTGTTTAGCGCAAGCCCGAGCTACGAGCATTAAAAGTAAATGGGGTGTTGATATTAAAGTAGACAAATCGGAAAGAAGTTTTGATTTTGCTGTTTATAATACAGAGAATAAAAAGATAAAACTTTTTGAAACTAATTTTTATAATGGTGGAGGGTCAAAACTAAAAGCGGTTTGCGGTGAGTTTAAGAGTCTTTATGATGAGCTAAAAAAACAAAATATTGATTTTATTTGGATTACAGATGGTTTAGGGTGGCATACTGCCCAGAGGCCACTGGAAGAAACATATAATCATAATAAGTATATCTTTAATCTAAACATGCTTGAAGCCGGCATATTGAACGAGCTTAAATGGTAAAATATTATGGTGCAGAAAAAAGCTACAGAACTCAAATTACACCCAGACGAGTTTGAGCTTGAATGTACGACAGTATGGGCTTTCCGCCGTAGAGGTAATTGGGCAACACACACTTCTAATTGGAGGGGTAATTGGTCGCCAGAGGTTGTTCGTAATCTTATCCTCCGATACTCAAAGGAGGGTGATATTTTACTTGATTCAATGATCGGCGGAGGCACTACTGCTATTGAAGCTAAAATTTTAAACAGAAATATTATTTATTCTGATGTGAATCAGCAAGCATTGGACCGCACAAAGAAAGCTCTTGAATTTGAGGTGAATAATAAGGCTTGGCAAAGGGGTTTTAAGTGGGACTCCCGCCATTTAGAAAAAATAAAAGATAACTCCATTGATTTTGTCCTCACGCATCCTCCTTATGTAGATATTATTAAATACAGCAAAGGGAAACTTGTAGACGATCTTTCAAATATTCATGATATTGAGGCTTTCTGTAATGAAATGGAGAAAGTAGCCAAAGAATTTTATCGGGTATTAAAACCGGGTAAATTTTGTGCAATTTTGATGGGAGATACAAGAAGAAATAAGATGTATCAACCCCTTGCTTATAAAGTTATGGACCGATTTTTGAAATCCGGGCTACTTCTCAAGGAAGATATTATAAAGTGTCAGTTTAATTGTAAGGCTACTAGTTTTTGGGTCGAAAAATCTAAAGCATCCAATTTCTTGCTAATAATGCACGAACATCTTTTTGTGTTTCAGAAAGTGCAATAAGGATTATATTAATTATGGAAAATGATGGCTTAAAAATCGAAATTGATAAACCGTTTAAGCTCGAACCAAATCAAGAGCGGATTTGTAATTATTTAGATCACTTAAACGAAAAAGGGGGAATATGCTCTGATGGAGTTTTGCCATCGGATTTGATAAGGGGTGCACTGGCGGCTGTTCGTAATGCCGAATCAAATCCGGATTGGATGGCACAATCAGCTCATTCATACCGTGAAGTCTTTTATTGGTTAGGAGGAACTAAAAATGGAGCTGTAAACAATTCCCAAACGAAGAAAGAAAAAATCGGAAGTGTTTTACAGGTTTTACATGAGCAGAAAAAGGCTTATGAAATTGCCAACATCCTATATAAAACACATTTAGCATTTACAAAGATTAGCCATCATTTTGCAGAAAAGAAAAGCAGAGAAGATACAATAAAAATTTTTAAAGAGCTTAATATAAATGTTGATGAGAAAACTTTTCCCAGTGCTCGTGATTATAATAATCTGATCTTGGTGTTTGAAAATACATTAAAAGCATCGTCTCCCGATCCGCTAAAAATCCACGAAAAAATTGATTCGTTTATAAAAGAAAATAATAATGATGCCTCTTACCTTCGTTTGTTATTCTCTTTAACTTATGACGCTAAGAGATATTTTTTTTCTCAAGCTAACGATGCTTACATTGATTGGCTATGGCAGAATAATTTTCTTGATGAAATCAAAAACAAATCTGAAGATCTTACATGCATATCTTATAACTTGCCTGAACTTGATTATTTAACTCGGATGGCTGAAAAGAATCCGACAAAAGTTACTGACATTATGCTTAACAAGAGCACGGCCACCAGAGAAGACAATTTAAATCCAGAAGTCGTCAATAGATTTTTGCGGATTATAACAGCCCTACCTGCGGAACAGATTAAGTTAATAACTTCCAAAATTCGTGACGAGAGATGGGTCTATGCTATGCGAGCTTTCCGTAAGAGTGGATATGAGTTTGATAGGATTGTAAAGAAATTGGTTGAAGCAAAAGAAAGTGATGCGATTTTGGAATTAGCCCAAGCTATTCTTATTGTTAAGAGTAAGGCCGAATTATCAGAGAATAAAACTGGCTTTAGCATGGATGACCCATTCTATGTCAGTGATCTTGATGCGTCAGGAATTTTTGAGGCTTTAGCTAACATATCAGATTCTTACAAGGAAAAAGCTCTCCAGATTACTACTGGCATATTAGCCGAGATAGTTAAGTTGGCAGAACCGGATGAAGCAGGGGTGTTTGATTATACTGATTTATTTACCCTATATGATGTCGATATGTTTACGCTTGAGATCGAAGATAAACGAAGCTATTCTTATCAGAAAGATATAATAAACCTTACGGCAACAATTAAAAAGTTAATTGAGTCAACTTTTGGTAAAAAATGCACCAATATCGATGAGGCAAGAAGAATGTTTGGATATATAGATAGCATACCCTCGTGTCATTCAGTGTGGCGATTGAGGCTTTTTGCATTAGCACAGTGTCCGGAGACATTTAAAAATGAACTTAGAGACGCTTTCTTCAAACTTTTTTCAGTTGCAAATTATTACGAAATTGAGGGTGGAACGGAATATAAAAAAGCTCTCAAGATTGCCTTTCCTTTTCTGTCTGACACTGACCGACATGAGTACGTAAAAAATGTTATTTCTTATTTCTTTCAAAAAGCACAAAAAGATCCAGATAAGGCTGGGATAAAACGTACTGGGCGGGAGATTCTATCATCTATACCCCAAGATCTACTGACTGAGAATGAAAAAGTTGATTGCGAAAAATTTTTTGGTAATAGACCAGATCCAAAATACGAACCAGAACCACTCGTAAAAATGGGAAGAGCTGGATTTGTTAACCACAGATCACCCGTAAATCTGGACGATTTTACAATTGATCAAATAATTGAGAATTTAAAATCAAATTGGACACCAGAGAAACTCAATGAACAGTTTAAAAATGATGACTTCTTAAATCCTAGAGATGTCGAGGGTCTTGGCGATGCCATCAAGGAAAATGTAAAAAAGAGAACTAATGAATATCTCAATAAAATTAATTTATTTTTTGAGCGAAATTTGATCCATTCTAGCTATGTATATTCTCTTCTTAGGGGTATTGAAGAAATGCTTCGCAATAAACAAACCCTAGGTATCTCTCAAATTACACAGTTACTTGAATTTTTTAAAAAGATTGAAGATAGTGGAAAGGATAAGGCATTTAGACGAAAGGCAGATAACTCATGGCTGGCCGATTGGATAGACGTTCATAAAGTAGCAACTGATATTTTACTTTTTATTTTGGAAGACAAAGAAAAACGTGAAGAGATATTCAAGCAACATCGAGAATTACTAAAAAATCTGATCTCCTATCTTTTTACTATTAAAGATAGCCCGACAAAAGAATACGAAAAACCCGAATATGGTGAACTTTATCATATAGCGATTAATTCTGTTCGTGGTCGTGCCTATGAAGCATTTGTTGTATTTACTGAAGGTGATGGTAAAAATTTGGCCGATGATGTAAAAACATTATATAAACAGGTATTGAAGGACGACTCTTTGGCAGTCCGTTTTGTTGTTGGACGTTATTTAGCTTCTTTCTATTTTCGTGATAAGGATTTTATTACAGGACTTTTGCCAGAGATATTTCCGAAAGACGAAATCGACAAAAAAGATATTTACCTTGCCAGCTGGGAAGGTTATCTTTCTAATACTCTTTACGACCAACTCTTTGTTGCTTTAAGTGGGTACTATGAACACGCAATAAACCTAGATCCTCAAATTTATACAGAAAGAAAATATTCAAAAGATTTAGATGAGTCTTTGGCGATTCATATCGCACTTGCATTTGCACATCTTGGGTTAGAATTTGACAATCAATTATTTATTAAATTTTGGAGCACTCCGAACATAAAAAGGCATCAAGAGTTTGTATCTTTTATTGGTAGAAGTTGTTTAACTAGAGACCAGGCTGGAGATAAATGGTTAGAAGATAATAAGGTTAGCAAAGACAAACTAATTAAGTTTTGGGGCTGGGCGTTAGAAAATATATCAGAGCCTGAAGTTTTGGCCGGGTTTGGCTTTTGGATAAATCCAGACAAGGAAGTCTTAGACGAGCAAGTTGTAATTGAAAAAATCGCCTTAACTCTTAAAAAATCAAATGGCAATCTAGATTGGGATTATGGATTGATGAAACGCTTGCCGATATTCGCTAATAAAAATGGCCACCGGACCCTGGAAATAATTTCTAATTTTTTACTAGACTCAAATGGCAATCTAAATCCGAATCGTCGAGTACCTATGTTTAGTTTAGATAATGAAATCAAACAATCTCTTGAAGTTATTTATAATAATGGCGATGATTCTGAGAAGCAAAAAGTTACATATCTAATTAATTCATTGATTGATAAGGGCAGTAATATGTTTTGGTGTTTGGAGGATGTGATTAATGGACATCAAGCAGAAAATCAAGAACAAAGGAGATGCTAATGCGGTATAAAACTAGTTATTTAAAATCTCAAGCCCTTGCATTTCCTTTTGAGCCTGTTCCATGTCCTCGAACATCTTGAGATAGATTGCCCGAGTTTTCGATTATCCTCAGCAAACCTGATATCGTCATCGTCCATAAAGCTGGTCAGCGAAATCTAAGCACCGGCGAAAATTCGGATATGATTCTTTATTGCTTGTTTTTATCTTGGCTTTAGGTTCCGGAAGTGAGAAAAGCGGATTAAATGATCCATGTCGATGTGGCATTCTTATGTTTTCAGCAGTTCTGAGGACCGTCCCAATGACATCTTCTCCATAGTAAGCAACAACATACGCTTGCCCGGGAAACAAGCCCAGCGGAGTCATATTTGTTTAACTTTTGGAAAATTAAGCAAATCGTCCCAAACCTTTAAAATTTGTCAAACCGGTGGCTATGGTCGCAAGGGGTCTCAATATCTACTTCAGACACAAAGCTCGCCACAGGGGCAACTAGCTGGTAATTTTTTGGTTATAAATTCTCTTACTTGGCCAAGAGTTCTTTTGTTTGATCCAAAACCACCGTCGGATATTTATGTTTTTGACATAGTCCAAATGTCGAAAGTCGTTAAGAAGGGCGAGCCAGCATGTACGAACAGGGGTTGAAGCCTCTGTTCGTGTTTTATTTATTGGCATTTTTGTTGGTTCTAACCCTTGATATTTAGCCTCTAATGCAGGAGCAATAACTTGTTCAAAAGAGGACTAGTGAGACTAAAAACGATTTTTTAACCTAGCCATATGGTTCGCCCAGCGGTTTTTTCTTCTAAAAAAATTCCAACTATGCTCCAAGACCCGTCAAAATAATCCTGGCAGAATATGGTTATTTCTGTTAAGATTGGATAAGGGTTTTTTTTATTACTTTTATGGACAAAAACTATATAATGATAAAGTGCGCCAGCGGTATAGTAAAGATTAGAGTCAGCTAGCGTACTTAAATTATTGTATCTAAGTGTATGAACTTTCTAAATTTAACCAAATTACATATTGGTGATAAAGTGGCGATTGTCTCGCCTTCTTTTGCCGCTCCAGGAAAATGGCCTCATTTATATAATCTAGCCCTTCAGAGGGTCCGAGACGTTTTCGGCTTAGAGCCCGTAGAGTTTTCTGCCACATCAAAGATAGGAGCTTCCGCGGAAGAAAGATCAAAAGATTTGATTGACAGTTTTAATTGAAGTGACATAAAAGCAGTAATTGCCTCACTTGGGGGAGACGATCAAATAACATACATTAAGGATCTACCCCCAGAGCCATTCATAAATAATCCAAAACCATTCTTCGGTTTTAGTGATAATACACATTTTGCAAATTTTCTTTGGTTAAACGGGATTCCATCTTTTTATGGAGCCTCTCTGTTTACTCAATTTGGTATGCAAAAAAGAATGGATGAATATACTGTTAAATATTTAAAATATGCGCTATTTAATAGTGGCGAATTTGAGCTAAGACCAAGCAATATTTACAACGATATTGGATTGCCCTGGGATAATGTTTCCACGTTGGATCAAGCGCGGATATATGAAAAAAATGAGGGGTGGTATTGGAATGGCGATAATGATACAGAAGGGGTCACCTGGGGTGGGTGCCTGGAGTCAATTGATGAATTGCTTAGACACGGAGTATCAATACCCACACTTGATGAATTTAAAAATATAGTTCTTTTTACCGAGACCTCTGAAGAAATCCCATCAAGCGATTATGTGGCAAGAGTTTACCGAGCGCTTGGAGAGCGGGGCATTCTTAAAAAGGTGAGAGGCGTCCTTGTTGGTCGACCAAAAGCCTGGGAATTTGATAAACAAAAATCATCAGAAGAAAAGGCGAAATATAAAAAAGAACAACGAGATACAACTTTAGCAATTATAAGAAAATACAATCCTACTGTTCCAGTTATTCAAAATATAGATTTTGGGCATACTGACCCTCAGATATGTCTTCCATATGGCGGGAAGGTCAGAATAGTTTCTTCCGAGAAGAGAATTTTTGCTGAGTTTTAGAAAATGTCCAAGCCCATATATCTAATGTTCATGCCAAAAGTAAGAATTAATTTAGTTTATTTCATCCGTTATGTGACTAACCACCTAGAGCTAGAGTTAAAGAAATTGCTAGATAGCCATTTTCATGGGTCAGTGGTGGCCCTATTTAAACAAAAATTGTGGCTGGAAGATTGACTAGATCAGAAGATCCAGTAGACCATGTTTAATGGCGGTCATATTGAAGAAGGCGAAATTTTGTGAGAGACTCTTGTCAGAGAAATCGGCCGAAGAATTTTAGGCCGCCGAGTGGATGAATTTAGCTGAAGTCCGAGAGCAGGCAATTAATATTGAAATGCTTTCGGCGTTAGATTTTATAGAAAAAACTATTTCTGACCAACTTTATTTTAAATTGATTTATAATATGTCCAAAATAATTATTGCGGCCGGGCCGGTTATTGTGGAGGGTGATAAAGTTTTGTTGGTTAAACATGGTAAGGATAATTTTTGGAAATTCTGTGGCGGCAAGGCCGAAGACCATGAAACCGACTTGAAGGCTGTTGCCATTAGGGAAGCCAAAGAAGAAATGGGTCTGCAGATAGAGATATCTGCGGATGCTCCTTATTTCTTTTATACTGAAAAAGAAGTTGATGGAGTTAATGTTAGTGTTATATTAGTTCATTTTTTGGCCCGCAGAAATGGTGAAATAATTCCCGGTCAAGACATTGGGGATTGGCGCTGGCTTGACATCAGTGATTTAGATGAAAACAATTTAGCTCCGAATATTAAGCCGACTTTAATGTATTTTGGTTTTTATTCAAATAAAGAGTAATAGTATATTATATGCCTTTAATTGTCGGACATCGAGGAGCGGCTGGTTATGCGCCGGAAAATACGCTGGCCTCATTTAAGTTGGCTATTGACATCGGCTGCGACCGAACCGAATTGGATGTTCGGCTTACCAAGGATAAGCAATTGGTCGTTATTCATGATAAAGAAGTATCCCGATTGACTGATGGCACTGGACTGGTTAGTGATTAATAGAACTGCGGAGACTAAAGTGTGTTGGTGGCGGGTACATACCAACCCTGCAAGATGTTGTCGATATTTGTCGGGGCCGGATTAGTTTGCAGATTGAATTAAAAGCTATTGGTACGCCCGAATTAGTTAGCGAATTAATTGCCCGCAATGGTGTTGAAGATCAGGTGGTTATCACTTCTTTTCAACCCAGCTTATTGGCGGAAATAAAGGAGCTCAATCCTAAACTGCCAGTTGGTTTGTTGTTTTGGACTGATGAAACAATGGCTGATATTTGGCATTTGGCTGAAAACATCCCTCTGGATTTTTTGGCACCATATGCTGAAATAATAACTGAAGAATTTGTTAAACAGGGACATAGTTTAGGCAAGACAGTCTATGCTTATCAGGTTAATAATAAAGAGTTGGGCGATAAGTTAACAGTAATGGGAGTTGACGAGATTGGCACTGACTTCCCTAAATTATTTAGCATTACTTAATGAATCACGAGCTGTCTTTTTGGAATCTGGTAGTCCAGTCAGTTTCTGATTATCTTAACTGTCGCTGTTTTCCAAGAAAGATAAAAATACTATAAAACAGTGACCATGAGGCTTGGTTAGGTACTTGTCCAAAATAAGGCGAACTGATACAATCTAAGATAGAAATTGTGAAGACATTTCTACATCTCTATTGGTTAGTATAACTGAGTTAGAGAAGATTTTTTTATTAAACTTACATGACAAAGCTCTTAAAATATCTTACTCCATATATCTGGCCCCTGCTTTTGCTAGCTCTTTTAATATATTGTCAGGCTTCGGCCACCTTGGCTTTGCCGGACTATATGGCCAGAATCATAAACCAGGGCATACTCGGTCAAAATACCGGCGTAATTTTTCATAACGGCTTAATTATGATTCTCATTGCTATTGGCGGTGGTTTAGCCACGGTGGGAGTGGGTTATTTATCCTCCCGTATTGGTACGGGATTTGCTCGAGATTTGCGCACCATGATTTTTACCAAGATAGAAGATTTTTCTCTAGTTGAGTTTAATAAATTTTCCACTGCTTCGCTTATTACTCGCAGTACTAATGATGTCCAGCAGATCCAGATGGTTTTTATAATGATTTGCCGTATTGCTTTACTGGCTCCTTTAATGGGGATACTGTCGACTTTTAAGGCTTATCATTTAGCGCCGTCAATGACCTGGATTATGGCGGTAGCAGTAGTGGCTTTAATTGCCATAGTAATAGTGCTTTTCCAGATAGTTGTTCCTAAGTTTACTAAACTGCAAAAATTAGTAGATAAATTAAATTTAGTTACCCGAGAAATTCTTACTGGCTTAAGGGTTATTAAGGCTTTTGGCAAAGAAGACTACGAAAGTCAGAAATTTGATAAAGTTAATCAAGATTTAACACGGCTTCATCTTTTGGTTAACCGCTTAATGGTTATTATTCAACCAGTCATGATGCTTATTATGAATTTTATGATGATTGCTATTGTTTGGCTGGGGGCGCATCATATTGGGGCTGGTGATTTGCAGGTTGGCAGTATGTTGGCTTTCTTACAATATTCCATGCAGGCAGTATCGGCCTTTTTAATGATTTCTATTGTTTTTATTAGTCTGCCTCGTGCTGCTGTTTCGGCTAATAGGATTGCTGAAGTACTGGAAACTGAAATTCAAATTAAAGATCCAACTAATCCAGTGAGGGCTCATAGACGGGGTGGCAAGGTAGAATTTAAAAATGTTACCTTTACTTATCCGGGAGCCGCTGAGCCTGTTCTTCATAATATTTCTTTTGTGGCTTTGCCTGGCGAAACAACAGCTTTTGTCGGCAGTACGGGCAGCGGTAAATCAACTATTATTAACCTTATTCCTCGTTTTTATGAGGTGACCGAGGGACAAGTTTTAGTTGATGATGTAGATGTGCGGGCAATGAGACAAAAAGATTTGCGGGCGCGAATTGGTTATGTATCGCAAAAAGCTATGCTTTTTTCTGGTACTATTAGAGATAATATCACTTACGGCAATCCTAATGCTACCCAGGAAGAGATTTTTCGGGCTGCCGCTACGGCCCAAGCTTTAGAATTTATTAAAGAATTAGAGGGAAAATTCGATAGCTCGATTGCTCAGGCTGGCACTAATTTTTCTGGCGGTCAGAAACAACGTTTAGCTATTGCCCGGGCTTTAGCCAAGAACCCTGAACTTTATCTTTTTGATGACAGTTTTTCGGCCCTGGATTTTCAGACCGATAAAGCCTTAAGGAATGCATTAAAAGAAGAAGCTCAAGGCAAGACTGTTTTAATTGTTACCCAGCGTATTGCGACTATTATGAATGCTGACAAAATTGTAGTAATAGACAAAGGAGAGATAGTGGGGCAGGGGACTCATGAAACTTTACTCAAGACCTGTAAGGTTTATCAAGAAATTGCGGCTTCACAGCTTGCCCCGGAAGAATTAGCTCGAGTTCTGAGATAATTATTATGTCTAAAGATAAAGAAAAATTAAATAATCCTACTACTTTTACTTTACCTCCCAGAGGACCACGGATCGGTGGTTTAGGTTTAGGTCGTCGGCATGGCGGAGGAATGCGGGGTCTGGTGGAAAAACCCAAGGATTTTAAGGGTACCATGCGCAAGCTTATAAAATATCTAAAGCCTTACTACGTCTCCATTATTGTGGTTCTAATTTTAGCCATGGCCAGTACTGTTTTTACTATTATTAGCCCTAAGATATTGGGCGATATTACTAATGAAATTGTTGTTGGTATTAAGAATATAACCCAGGGGGGTATTGATTTTTCCGCTATTCTTCACTTAATAACAATTTTGGTTGGTCTTTATTTGATTGGCGCCTTATGTAGCTATCTCCAGGGTTGGATTATGACGGGGATTACCCAAAAAGTTACTTATAATCTAAGAAAAAGTATTGCTTTAAAAATTAATCGGCTGCCGTTACGCTATTTTGATACCCAAAGCCATGGAGATATCTTAAGCCGGGTAACCAATGATGTTGATACCGTTAGCCATAGTTTTAATCAGAGTTTAACGCAAGTGGTGACCGCTGTGACTACTATTGTCGGTATTCTCATAATGATGATTATTCTTAGCTGGCAGTTGACCTTAGTCGCCGTGATTATTTTGCCGCTTGGCTTTTTATTGGCGCGATTTATTATTAAAAAATCACAAAAGTATTTTTTTAATCATCAAGTATCATTAGGGGAAATTAATGGTCATGTAGAAGAAATGTTTTCTGGTCATACTATTGTTAAAGCTTTTAATGGGGAGCAGAAATCCATCAGCACTTTTCGTAAAATTAATAATGAACTTTATAATAACGCCTGGAAGTCTCAATTTTTTTCTGGTCTTCTACATCCCATAATGAATTTTTTGGATAATGCTGGATTTGTTGCCGTGTCGGTGCTCGGCGGATGGTTCGCTATTCGCGGCAAAATGACTATTGGTAGTATTCAGGCTTTTATTCAATACCTTAACCAATTTAATCGTCCTATTATTCAGACGGCTAGCATTGCTAATGTTTTTCAATCTACGGCCGCAGCCGCCGAAAGAGTCTTTGAATTTTTAGAAGAAGAGGAGGAACTTCCAGATCCGGCTCAACCCAAAGAGCTTAAGACAGTAAAAGGTGCTGTTGATTTTGTGAATGTGGTGTTTGGCTATACTCCCGAAAAGATAATTATTAATAATTTCAGTGCCAGTATTAAACCAGGGCAAAAAATAGCGATTGTCGGACCAACTGGTGCCGGCAAAACTACTATGGTTAATTTGTTAATGCGTTTTTATGAGGTTGATAGTGGTGCTATTAAAATTGACGGTGTAGATATTAGAGATTTAAGGAGGTCAGATTTAAGAAAACTTTTTGGGATGGTACTTCAGGATACTTGGCTTTTTAGCGGCACGATTGAAGAAAATATTGCTTATGGAAAAGACAATGTTTCTCACGAAGAAGTAGTTAAAGCGGCGCAAGCAGCTTATGCTGACCACTTTATTCATACTTTGCCTGGAGATTACCAGATGGAGATTAGCGAGGAAGCAGATAACATTTCTCAAGGCGAGAAACAACTTTTAACTATAGCGCGGGCTATTTTAGCTAATGCCCCCATGCTTATTTTAGATGAAGCTACCAGCTCAGTGGATACCCGTACTGAAGCTTTGATTCAGGCGGCCATGGATAAAATGATGGAAGGCCGGACTAGCTTTATTATTGCTCATCGGCTGTCAACTATTCGCAATGCTGATTTAATTTTAGTGATGCGTGATGGCCACATTGTGGAGCAGGGGACACATAAACAATTGTTGGCCCAGAATGGATTTTATGCTTCTTTGTATAATAGTCAATTTGTGGTGTAGCCATTTATAGCGTTGTGTGGTTATTAGTGATTATAAAGTGGCACTAATTGACTGCCCATTTATCTATTGATATTTTTCTGTGGTAAAACGGTAGAGAACGATTTTTTCTTGGGATAGATTAATGCCGGCCTTTTGGCAGGCAATTATAATTTGTTTTTCTACAGTATCTACTCCTGCAAGGTCAGGTAAAAGAAGACCAGTTTTGAGGCGGTCAGGAGTGGAGACAATCACTCCATATTTTTTAGGGTTTAAATCCGAAATATCTAGGATTTGTTCTGGTTGACCTAAAATGGAAACAGTATAGGTAAGATTGGGCAGTTCACTTTTTTGGATAGGCATAAAACGATAATCTTCAGTAGCGGCGGCTATAGCGTTATAAATAGTTTCTTCGGCTATATTATTTCTTACTGGCAGATAGGTGCCAATACAGCCTCGAAGTTCTTGGTCTTTTTCCTCAATAGTAACAAAGACACCTGCTCTTTTTTTAAGGAAAGTAGAAGGGAAGTTTTTAGGGGGCTTAATAATTTTTTTGGTCGTGATATATGTTTCGACCGCTTGTTTTGCTAAATTGGCTAAAGGAGTCATATGGTTATTATTATTATTATTATTTTATTTTAATATTAGCGACTAAATAACCAACACCAAACGGGCCCTCATAAGATAAAATTTCTGGCTGGTAGTTTAGTCCGGCAGCCTCAAGAATTCCTAAGATAAAAGAAAATGATCTAAGACCACATTCACCAGCCTCAGGATAAAGTTCATCTAACTGTAAAATAGTGGCAAGGTCTTTGTTCTTTAGAGCTTCAGCCAAGGTTTGATCATATTTGGGGCCATCAGGATGAAAACCATAGGGCCCATCTATTTTAAGACAATGTGACATATCACCACTGCCTACTAAAGCAATATTTAGGGAGCAATTTTTTAGCAGGTTACTATATAATGCCTGTCCCCACCAATAATGTTGTCGTGGCGAATCCAGAGTAGTTATAATGGGATAAATGATTGATTTGCGAGTTATGTCTATTATAATTTCGTCCGGGGTTTGGTAATCCGCCACTTTAAAGGAGGCAGGCGGATCTAAAAAATAAAGGGGGACATTAATACCCCAGTCAGTATGAGGTGAGGAGATAATAATTATCTCAGGCTTAGCTTTTTTTAGACTAGCGCCTAAAGATTCCAAACTATCTATTGTATCTCTTACCTGTTCTCGATCTTCCGAGCTGCCGACTTCTGGGAGGAAGATAGGGGCGTGAGGGGATAGACAAGCAAAAGTAATCATATGATTTAGTTAATGATATGTAAATTATAATGACAATTTGGACAATGTCCATTAACATCTTTTCTGGTAATATAGTAGCCTTGTCGCCCAATAACTAATGTGCCACATTTAGGACAATAAGTATTTTCATGCTTTTCCCCCAAGACATTGCCAATATAGACATAGTGTAAACCAGCTTGTCGTCCCAGATGGTAAGCTTTTTCTAAGGTTTCTACTGGCGTATCTTCAATATGCTGGAGTTTCCAGGAAATTGTCCCAGAAAATTGAGAGATATGCCACGGGGTGTTGCGGCCTAATTTTTGGGCAATAAATTGAGCTATGCCTTTTAGAGATTCTTCATCATCATTAAGTCCAGGAATAACCAGGGTAGTTATCTCCAGCCAAATTTTTTTCTTTTTAATAGCTATTAAGTTATTTAAAATTGGCTCTAGGGTAGCGCTGCAGTTTTTACGATAAAACGCTAAGCTAAATCCTTTTAAGTCAATATTAGTAGCATCTAAATAGGGTGAAATTAATTCCAGCGCTTCTGGAGACATATAACCATTACTAACCCAGATATTTTTTAAGCCTTTTTTTCTGGCAATTTTCATAGTATCTAGGGCATATTCCAGAAAGACCGTCGGTTCAGTATAAGTATAAGAGATAGAGGGTATATTATTTTTTAGGGCAATTTCTACTATTTCCTCGGGAGTAATATTAGTACCCCAATCTGTTTGGGGCATTAAATGTCCAGCTTGAGAAATTGACCAGTTTTGACAGGAGAGACACTTAAAATTGCACCCCACTGCGGCTAGAGATAAAGATAGCGAGCCCGGCAGGAAGTGAAATAGCGGTTTTTTTTCGATAGGGTCAATATTTAGAGCTATTATTTGCCCAAAATTTAAAGAATATAGTCGGCCGTCAATATTTTGTCGAACACCACAAATACCTTTTTGCCCTGGTTCTAAATGGCAATAATGGTGACAATTTAGGCAGCGGACATGGTGATCTTTTAATTGTTTATAAAGATAGGCCTCTTTCATTAAGAACATTATACGATAATTAGAGTAATTTTGAAAGATTAATTAAGTTGAAAAAATGATATAGTGGTTATATAATGTTAATAGAATTATTAATAATATAAAGAAAAAAATATGAACAAAACATTTATTGTTATAGTAGTTATTCTTGTAGTGCTTGGTCTTTATTTTTATTTAGGACCAAAGAGCAAGAAGAATAAAAATCAATCTATTGTCTCCGTAACTGATCAGCCAAATTCAGTGAGTATCTCTAATAAAAAGGTGGTAATGGTGGTGGCTTCTGAGAATTTTCGTGATGAAGAGTATTTTGAGCCTAAAGCTATTTTAGAGGAGCGGGGAGTTATAGTTAAAACCGCTTCTAATAAGGCTGGGGTGGCACGGGGAGTGGGTGGCCGAGAAGTAACCGTTGATTTATTAGTCACTGATGTTAATCCAGCTGATTTTGACGCGGTTATTTTTATTGGCGGATCTGGTAGTTTAGAACATTTAGATAATGATAATTCGTACCAATTAGTACAATCTACTTTAGGCCAAAAGAAGATTCTGGCTGCTATTTGTGTTTCACCGGTTATTGTGGCTAAGGCTGGCGTACTTAAAGACAAAGAGGCTACAGTTTGGTCTAGCCCCGAAGATAGAAGTGCTGTTCAGATTCTCGAAGAAAGCGGTGCGAAATATGTAGATAAGCCAGTCGTGGTGGACGGCCAAATTATTACTGCTAATGGTCCAGCCGCAGCCCAGGAGTTTGGTCAAAAAATTGCTGAATTGCTTGGATTATAATAAAGATATTTTTTAAGTTTTTTGTTAGTAACCCAACAACAATTTTTATTTAATGCCAGACAAACCAGATAAAGAGATAGCTAGAAATAATTGCCGCTAAAGTAAAAGGGAGACTATATTTTATAAATTCTCTAAAGGAAACATGATAACCCTCCCTCTTTAAGATATTAAGGGCGGTAATGTTAGTAGAGGCGCCAACGGGAGTAATATTACCACCCAGGGTAGCGCCAGAGAGTAGTCCAAAATAAAAAAGATAGGGGCTTACACCTAGTTGCATAGTTAGGGCATTAATAACCGGCAACATTGTGGCCACATAGGGGATATTGTCAACGAAAGCAGAAACTAGGACTGAGCCCCAGACAATAATAGAATAAAGCAGAAAAATGTTATTTTGGCCAGCCCCGGCTATGAGATTAGCAATATCGTTGATTAAACCTACTTTAATTACGGCGCCGATAATAATAAAAATAAAAGATAAAAGGATCAATGTTTCCCAGTTGAGATTTTTAATAATTTTTTTGGGAGACCAACTGTGTTTTGTTGTTAATTCTCTTAAAATTCCTAAAAGGAAAAAGCCAGAACAAATGAAGCCATTAGTGAGAGCTGGTTTTTCTTTTATAAACGATACGCCGATTAAAGAGATAATCATTAAAAGAAGAAGTATGGTAGGCAAGAAGTCGGTGACTTTGGTGTGCTCTATGCTATGAATGGGCTGTTTGTTTTTTCTAAATAAATAGAAAGTTACCAAAGCAGCCATAATAGCTCCAATTTCTACGGCAAAAAATATTCCCGGTTTATGATTTAGAAAGAAAAATTGTAAAAAATTAAGATTAGCATAATTACCGAGCATGATGGAAGTAGGGTCGCCAATTAAAGTAGCCGCTCCTTGCAGATTGGAGGAAATGGCAATAATAATAAGTAAGGGAACGGGGGAAGTTTTTAGCTTTTTAGCCATTGATAAAGCTATAGGCGCAACTATTAATAAGGTGGAAACATTTTCTAAGAAAGCGCTAATGCCTCCAGCTAAAATAGATAACAGAACAACGGCCCATCTGAAATTAGGCGCTTTGTCAATAACTTTTTCTCCGAGAAGAGCAGGCATTTTAGATTCAGAAAAAAATATTACTAGCCCGCTGGTTCCTAAAATCATAAGTAAAACATTCCAATCAATGGCGGTTATAATTTCCGGGAGATTAATGATTTGCAAGATGATAAGCAGGCCAGCTCCAACGCCAGCGTATAAGAGGCGTTTTTTGGGTAAAAATATTAAGCCGCAATAAGTTGAGACAAAAATAATCAGAGTAATTATTTTGGGGCTGACCAGGGCTGGAAACATAATATTTATTTTTTATTACATCATCATAAAAGATAGGGCGATGGTGGTCAATCTTAAAATATAGCATCATGTTGATGCTAGAATAATTTATTAATCATAAGGTATTTGTCAGTTAACTGTTAAGGTAGTTGGACATTGATTCCTATGACGACTTTTTATATCAGTTGTTATGGCAATAAAAGTCAGCTACAACAAATTTGGAAGTAGGTGAGGTGGCATCTATACTTATTGAGCTAGCTAATCTTTTATGCAGCGAACAGAAAAGCCATAAGAATCAAGCATGCCTGGCATTGTGCTATAGTCAGTGCCGTCCGGAATTACTGTAATTTCGATATTATTATCACTAGTAATTAAAGATAAAGTATGGGTAGTGGAGACATTATTGGATGGGCTTCCTTCGGTTGATGACCAGAAGAAGGTATATTGTCGATTATGCTTAAATTCATCACTACCGTAACTAGCGTACGGCTCCCTATATCCAGCCCCGCGAGCTGAAAAGCCAGAATTATTAGTAATTCCAATATTATCATCCCAATAATCAATGCCAGCAGCCTTTAAGTCATTGGCGTTGTCGGAGCCAATATAGTTTCTTAAAGTCATAAATTCTTGTATGCTGGGCACATGCCAGCCAGCAGGGCATAAAGCATGATTAGGATCATTATTTTCTACAGCCTTTCTATTATATAAAGCTCCGTAAACATCTTTATAATTATTTGCATCATTATCATACCAGGCATAGCCATCGGGCGAATCATTGTTCCAATCTTCGTTATTTGTTATATTATTAATGAACGTACCATCTCTATATTTCGTAGTCTTTAGATTTTCTTTCAACCAGCATTGATTGCCGATTTCTACGGTTTCATAAGAGTTACCATCTGCATCAACAACGAAGTTAGTGCCACAGACGAAAGGATTGTATATAAAATTAGCGGTAACAGATATATTGGCGGTAACATTAGTGTCTTGCCTTTGGGGGGTAGTGAGATTATCAGACCATTTATCAAAAATATAATCTAATGATGGAACAGCCGTTACTGCTGTTCCGCTTTGTCCATGAGGCACTGTTTGCTGAGAATCGCCAAAGATCCTTCCTCCTTCGCTATTATTTACTTGATAGTCTAAAGTATAAGAAGCATCAGACCAGATAGCATAAAGAGTAATGTCAGTGGTTTGATTATAAATGGTGGTATCGCTATAAGTGGTGCCTGAGCCATTAGCCATTGTGTTCCAGCCTACAAAATTGAATCCTGTTTTGCTGGGAATGGGAAGGGGGCCAACTTGAGCATTATAAGTTACAATTTTAGTGGTTGGACTAACCGTTCCGCCCTGGGGATTAAAAGTAATAGTATAGCTTTCTGGAGCAAATTCTGCTGTTAATGATATATTGTGAGTAACATTAGTCTCGTGTCGAGGGTTATTGGTGGCATTGTTAGACCATTTTACAAAAGTATAATTAGTGTCTGCAACGGCAGTTACATCAAGTCCGTCACCCCCTCGGCAGACTGATTGAGTGGTTGATCCGGCTATTGAGCCATGGGGACCAGCACTATAATTAATAGTGAAAGTGGACATACATGGATCACTGATAATTATGGCACACGTTTGGGTCGTTGAATTAT
>JAKJDQ010000043.1 GCA_022705845.1 Patescibacteria group bacterium
CCCAGCGGCCAGTTGATTTATAATCGGCCCGGCCAGCTAGTCTGGCGAGCCATAGTTGGTCTTCGGCCAGTTTAGTTATTGATGAGAAAATTACAGACATCGCCATCTTGAACTAGGTAGTTTTTGCCTTCCAGGCGGATGAGGCCTAATTCTCTAGCCTTAGTTTCACTGCCGGCTCGGAGTAGTACTTCCCAGTTAATAACTTCAGCCCTAATGAAATTTTTCATAAAGTCGGTATGAATAACCCCGGCAGCCTGGGGTGCTGGAGTATTACGTTTAACCGTCCAGGCCCTCGTTTCATCACGGCCGGTAGTTAAAAAAGTAATCAGTCCTAAGAGGTTATAGGCTTGAGCAATCAATTTATTCAGTCCGCTGTCTTGTAGGCCTAGCTCTTTAATATAGTCAGCTTGTTCTTCTTCTGGCAGATTGGCAATTTCCGCCTCCAATTTAGCGTTTAAGACAATAGCTGGTCCATCTAAGTGGAGCAGTAAATCAGCAGGTTGGTCGCTGTTTATGACATAAATGACTGGCTTACTAGTTAGTAAATTAAGTTCCTTTACTAGTGCTTGTTCGTCGGCGGTAAGAGAACATTGTTTTAAGCTTTGCCCTTCATTTAAATAGCCTTTTATTTTTTCTAGAGTATCTACTTGCTTACTAATAAGCTTATCGCCACTTTTGGCTTCTTTGCTTATTTTATCTAGTCGTTTATTAACGCTGGCTAAATCGGCATAGATTAATTCCAAATTAATGATTTCTTTATCTGATGAGGGGTCAATCCGACCCTCCACGTGCACTACGTTATTATCTTGAAAATTACGAATAACATGGCAAATAGCATCAACATTGCGGATATTAGCAAGAAATTGATTGCCCAACCCTTCTCCTTCATGAGCTCCTTTAACTAGGCCAGCAATATCAACAAATTCAATTGTGGCATAAATTTGTTTAGCTGAGTTGGACATAGCGGCTAGTTTAGCCACCCGCTCATCTGGGACTTTAACTACTCCGACATTAGGTTTAATGGTACAGAAAGGATAATTAGCAGCATCAACCTGTTTTTTAGTTAGGGCGTTAAAAAGAGTAGATTTTCCTACATTGGGCAGGCCAATGATGCCAAGAGATAAAGCCATAAAGATTTTATTAAAATTTAGCAGATTTTAGAATAAATAACAATTATTGACGAGCAGGGGGTGATGTGTTAAGCTTGTCAGTGCTTATTGCCTTCATTTTTAGGAGTCGTAGTTCAGTTGGTTAGAACGCTGCCCTGTCACGGCAGAGGTCGCGGGTTCGAGGCCCGTCGACTCCGCACTACACCCAAGAGGGTGTTTTTTGTATTTTAGATATTGTTTAATTTGTTTTTTCTTCAATAGTTTGCTTGCCACGGTTGATATCCCAAACATTGGGAGCAAGGTCGGCATGAAGTTTTAATTTTGGCCAGCGATCTTGTAGGGCTTTGATCATCTGGTGAGCTATGGCCCGAAGAGTAGGATGAACCGTTGTTCCTGAACGCAGTTCAGCTGTATAGACAGTAGCTGGCAGGCCATAGGTGACTTTACAGGGGACGAGAAAGCCTAAGGCTAAATAATACTGCTTAGTTGGCTCATCAGCCGGTAAATTAGCAATAGCTTTAATTTGTTGATCAATTAATTTTAAAGCCGAGTCATGTAGTTTTGACGGTAGTTCTGCTAAATACCATGGTTCAAAACCATACTGAGAAGTAAGTAGGGGAATACGACAAGTGCCATTACGATGACGTTGAATATCGCGGAAAGACCCATAATCTAAAAGAAACTCAAAAGTGCATTGTCCTAGTTCAGATAAAAAGTAAGGCAAACTAGTTTTAGGCGGACGATTAGTTAGGGCATAAGACCATTTTTCTAAATCTTGGTCTTTAATGTTAGTGGTGAAACGAAAATTAACTACCTGATCAGGATTATAATAATAGTTGTGAGTTAAAATATGGCGGCGATAATTTTCTGCCGCTTCATCCACCGGCTGACAGAAACTATGAGGATAATGCTCTTTTAGAATTTGCTCAAGATTGCTAGCAATTTGTTGGACTTCGGGTAGGGGGTAAGCCCGAAGCCAGGTAATTTTATCATAGGCTTGCCGTAAATTAGTATGCCA
>JAKJDQ010000044.1 GCA_022705845.1 Patescibacteria group bacterium
TTTCCAGAGTCAAATTTTTACTTATTATGATAAGATAAGTCAGGAGATAAAAAGTTGGCCGGCTAAATATGGGGCTTGGCAGAAAAAAAACGAAGAAGCTATTATTAGAGGTGAATTTATAAAATAACGCACTGGTATATGACCACTAAGGAAATTTATAATTTAGCCATTAATTTAGGGATTGAAGCTGACCTAAGGGGTCGTCAAGCAGTCATAGAGCATCAAAATTATATAAAACATAAGTATCGCCGTTTATCTAAAGAAGACAAAGCCAATTTTGATCTAGAGAGATTAACTAATCCTTATGCTGACAGTCGGCTATTAGTAGACAATGGACGAGGGGATATTAAAAAAATTTTAGTGGGTATTGATATGGAAGGCCCAGAATTGCTAGCCGCCAAATGGCTAGGCGACATTGATTTGGTAATCTCTCATCATCCCGAAGGGTTAGGGCTGGCTGGACTTTCCGAGGTTATGGACTTGCAGGCTGATGTTTTAGCCCAATATGGCATTCCCATTAATATTGCCGAATCAGTTATTAGGCCAAGAATTGAAGAAGTACATCGAGGTGTATTACCAGCTAATCATAATCGGGCGGTAGATATGGCTAACCTTTTATCTTTAGATTATATGTGCCTTCACACGCCAGCAGATAATTTGGGCGCTCGTTATTTAGTAGATTTAATTGCTGAAAAGGAGTCACAATTAAAGCGAGTGAGTGATTTATTAGAACTTTTATCGCAAATCCCTGAATATGCTCAGGCTATTAGATATAAGGCAGGGCCAATATTATTTGCAGGACATAAAGATAGTCATTGCGGTCGGATTGCTGTGACTGAATTTACTGGCGGAACGAGCGGATCTAAAGATATTTATGAAAAAATGGCTAATTTTGGCATCGGTACAGTGGTAGGGATGCATATGAGCGAGGAGCACCGGCGGGAAGCAGAGAAAAATCATATAAATGTAGTTATTGCTGGCCACATGGCTAGCGATTCGCTAGGTATGAATTTATTTTTAGATAAATTAGAAGAGCAGGGGATTGATGTTATCCCCACTTCAGGCTTAGTTAGGATTAAACGGCTATGCTAGCTTTTATTAAAGGAGAGGTTATAGCTAAACGTTTAGGGTCAATTATTGTAGAAAACAATAATCTTGGCTACCAGATTATGGTTGGCGAAAAAATTTGGGAAGAGGCCAATGTCGGAGAGACTATTAAATTATTTTTGCATCATCATTTAAGAGAGGATAGTGATGAACTTTATGGCTTTACTGACCTAGAAACTTTATCTTTATTTGAGCTTCTTCTTTCAGTTTCGGGCATTGGCCCTAAATCAGCCTTAAATATTTTATCGTTAGCCGATATTAAAGATGTCCAACAGGCTATTATTTTGGGCGACGAGGTTATGCTGACCAAGGTATCTGGCATTGGACGCAAGACAGCAGAGCGGGTCATTTTAGAGTTGAAAAATAAAATTGCTAGTCTACCCGATAATCTTTTAGGGAATAATGCTGGCAGTACTAATGAGGATGACCTGGAAGCTTTGATTGCTTTAGGTTATAGCGCTCCAGCGGCGCGGCGGGCCTTGGCTAAAGTAGATAGAGCTGTTACTAATCCGGCCGAACGCCTTAAATTAGCCCTAAAAGAGCTACATTAATTTATGTGGCAGTCTATAGATTCTAGGGAAGCGGATGATTTTGTAAAACGTTTTGGTGAGTCTGAATTTTTACAAAGTTCAGTTTGGTTAGATATCCAGAGTCAATTTTATGCTGTTGATGTTTTGGGTTATTATTGGGGAGAGCAATTAGTGGCAGTAGCTCGCTTGATTCGGCGGCCATTATGGGGAAAATGCTGTTATTATTATTCGCCACGCGGTCCTATTGTTAAACAAACCCCTGAAAATCTTTGGCCTCAGCTTATTAATGATTTGAGGTTATGGCTTAGAAAAAAGCAAGCTTTATTTTGGCGGATAGAACCAGGTAGCCATTGGGTAAATTATGATTTTTCCTCTTTAGGTCTTTACCGCGGACCAGATATTCAGCCCAGTGAAACGCGAATTTTAAGTCTTAATCTTCCT
>JAKJDQ010000019.1 GCA_022705845.1 Patescibacteria group bacterium
GTTGATGAGTTTACTGGCCGTTTAATGTACGGCCGTCGTTATAGTGAAGGACTACACCAGGCAATTGAAGCTAAAGAAGGGGTGGTTATTCAAAAAGAAAGCCGTACTTTGGCTACCATTACTTTTCAGAATTATTTTCGCATGTATGATAAGCTCAGTGGCATGACCGGCACGGCCCTTACTGAGGCGGAAGAATTTTCTAAGATTTATCATCTAGAGACGGTAGTTATTCCTACTAATAAGCCAACGATTCGTCAGGACCTTAATGATTTGATTTATGCCACCGAAGAGAGCAAGTTTAGGGCAGTAGTGAATGATGTTAAGGCCCGTCATGCTAAGGGTCAGCCAGTGCTGGTCGGTACTATTTCTATTGAAAAAAATGAGATTTTAGCTGATTTATTAGCTAAACAGGGGATTGAAGCCGGGGTATTAAATGCTAAATATCATGATAAAGAAGCCCAAATTATTGCCCAGGCCGGACGAAAAGGAGCGGTTACTATTGCGACTAATATGGCTGGCCGAGGTGTGGATATTATTCTTGGTGGCAATCCGCCTGATCCCAGCGAACAAGCTGAAATCCGTGCATTGGGTGGTCTTCATGTTATTGGAACAGAGCGACACGAAGCCAGGCGGATAGATAATCAATTGCGAGGCCGAGCTGGCCGGCAAGGGGACCCTGGTTCTAGCCAGTTTTATATTTCTACTGAGGATGATTTAATGCGTATTTTTGGCGGTGAACGTCTAAAAAGAATTATGGCTACCTTGAAGTTGCCCGAAGATATGCCCATTGAAAATAAAATTATTTCTCGTTCAATTGAATCGGCTCAAAAGAGAGTGGAGGGCAATAACTTTGATTTAAGAAAACACTTAGTAGAGTATGATGATGTTATTAATAAGCACCGGGAGAGTATTTACCGACGGCGCCGGCAGATTTTAGAGTTAAGTGAAACGCCAGTGGACAATACTACAGAAAGTACTTCTTTGCTAACTCCTTTATCCTCTTTGATTTTAGAGATGATTGATAATGAAATTGAACAAGTAGTTAGTTTTCATACACAAAGTGAGAATATTGATGATTGGAATATTAGCGAAATAGCTCAGGTAATGAGCACCATCTTAGATGTAGATGCTACTAAGCTGGCCCAGGAGCTAGTTAATTTAGGCAGCAGTTCAACAGCTAAAATGGATAAAATTGCTTATCGCGACAGCCTAGTGAAGTATTTATCTGACATGGTCCACAAGGCTTATAATGAATTATTAGCGCTGACTAAAGATATTGGACTGGATTGGTTGGCTATTGAAAAGTCAGTACTTTTAAGATCTATTGATAGCCGATGGATGGATCATTTAGATGCCATGGATTATATGCGTCAAGGGATTGGCCTGAGGGGCTATGGTCAGCGTGATCCGCTTGTTGAATATAAAAAAGAAGCCTATCGTCTGTTTAATGAACTTAATGCGGCTATTCAGAAGCAGGTAGTTTATGCTATTTTTAAGATTGTCGATTTAAGTCGTTCCAATGAACAGAGGATTAAGCAGATGATGAATATTTCTGGTCCAGCTAAAAAAATTATTCTAAACGCTAACGGGGAAATGAGCACTGCTCCAGTAGAGCGGAAGATGCGGGATAGCGCAGGACATAAAATTGGCCGCAACGATCCTTGCCCCTGCGGGAGTGGCAAGAAATATAAAAAATGTTGCGGTAGATAATATTGGGTTATGAGGAACAAGACAGGGGCAAGGCCAGCATTTCAACCAAGTCGAGATCAGACAGACTATACTCACGCCCGGTGGGCCCCGGTTATTAATTGTGTGGTGAAGTATGGTTCTAAAATATTAGTAGTCAGGCGCAACCCTGACCTTAATTTTTATCCTGGCTATTGGAATGGAATTTCTGGTTTTTTAGATGACCAGCAGAGTTTAAAAGAGAAAATATATAGCGAGCTCAGTGAGGAGTTAGGATTAACTAGATCGCAAATTGTTAAAATTAAAGTGGGAGAAATTTTTGACCAAGACGACCCACAATATAATAAAACCTGGGTTGTCCACCCGGTCTTAGTAGAAGTTAAGACAGATAAAGTCAAGTTAGATTGGGAAGCCAGTAATTATAAATGGCTGACCCCGCTTGAAGTAAAAAAATTAAAATTACTGCCTAACTTTATTGAAGTGCTGAATCGTTTAAATCTGGTTTAGTTAGGTGAAAGATATTTATGATTATTAATATTGCTTCTCACAACCCCACTAAAATTAAGGCCTTGCGGGAAATTATTAGAGATTATGACAATCTTAATCTCGCCGCGGTTATTGACGTAGATGGTTGCTCTCGGGTAAGCGAACAGCCAATCACCTTAGAGGAGACTATTTTGGGGGCGATGAATCGAGCTCGTGAGGCCTTTAAAGATTGTGATTATAGTGTGGGACTAGAATCTGGCCTTATGGCTGTGCCATATACCCAGAGTGGGTATATGGATGTTTGTGCTTGTGCTATTTTTGATGGTCATAATTATTATTTAGGGCTTTCCTCTGCCTGGGAACCGCCAGCCAAGATAGTCCAATATATTATTCAGGAAGGTTTAGATATGAATGAAGCGGCCTTTAAGGCTGGTCTTACCCCTAACAAGAAGGTGGGTTCAGCTGAAGGACTAGTGGGTATTGTGACCAAGGGAAAATTATCCAGAAAAGAATATACCAAAGAAGCCATTAGAATGGCTTTAATTCATCTAGATAAATAAAATCAAATTAATTTTGTTTGACTTTTCAGTAATTATCTACTATACTTTTTGTCGTAAGTTTTTCTTTGGATGATTTTTAAACTAAGTTGCCCAAGAAAGAGGTCGACTTACTTTTATTAAAATGTATAATTTTGTCCGTTTGTATGTCAAAAAAATTATATGTGGGCGGATTACCCTACAGTCTAAACAGTGATGGCCTAAAAGACAATTTTTCTCAAGCCGGTACCGTAGAATCAGCCACCGTGATTACTGATAAAATGTCCGGTCGGTCCAAGGGTTTTGGCTTTGTGGAGATGTCCAGTGAAGAGGAAGCCCAAAAGGCCATTGACATGTTTAATGGCCAGGAGATTGGTGGACGGCGAGTAGTAGTTAACGAGGCTCGTCCTTTAGCTGATCGTCCAGCCCGCAACAATAATTGGGATCATCATTCTACTCATAGTTTCTAACTATTATAGTATTGATTGTAACCATCGCACCGCCCTTTAGGGGGCGGTGTTTTTTTGTCGTTGATTTTTTTTCTAAAATCTCCTATGATAGAATTAAATTAACTCGGGTTAATTTAATTTTGTTATATTATTTAAACATTTTTTATGGCTTATACAGCAATGAAGGCTTCCACTAAGCAAAAAAGTCATGTTTGGTTCTTGGTATTTCTAGTAATTTTGGTCGTGGCAAGTTTATTAATTAATTTAGGGCCGCAATATAATGCTTTTGTCACTAAGCATAATGTACCGTTGCCCAAAGTAAAGGAGTTTCCTTTTAGGTTAGGTTTGGATTTATCTGGCGGCACTAGTTTAACTTATGATTTAGATTTATCTGTTATTGAGCCTAGCGACCGACTTAATGCTGCTGAGGGGGCACGTGATGTCATTGAGCGGCGGGTTAATATGTTTGGCGTTAGTGAACCCAATGTTCAGATTAATAAGACGGCACAAGGCAATTACCAGATTACTGTAGAATTGGCTGGCGTGAAAGATATTAATGAGGCAATTAAACAAATTGGCGAAACCCCGCTGTTACAATTTAAAGAATTAAACGAAGAACGCAAAGAATTAACCGATGAAGAAAAAGCGGCGATGGACGAATATAATAAAAAGGCAGAAGCTAAAGCCGCCGATGTTTTGGGCAAGGTTTTGTCCGGTGGGGATTTTGCTGAACTAGCTAAAACCTTTAGCGAAGATGAGGCAACTAAAGATAATGGAGGTTCTCTGGGTTGGCTATCTAGTAAGGAAAATCCAGAAATTATTGCCATTGCCGAGAAGTTAGAAATAGGACAAGTTAATACTAATTTACAAAAAACTTCTCAGGGTTATGAAATTGTTAAAGTAGAAGACAAACGTCCCCAAACTAAAGATGGCAAGCCGGTGGTAGAAATTAAAGCCGCCCATTTATTGATTTGTTACGAAGGAGCTTCTAATTGTCAGAGCGGTTTAACCAAAGAGCAAGCTTTAGAAAAAATTAATAAGCTTAAAGAGCAGGCAACCCCAGAGAACTTTAGCGATTTAGTGAAGCAGAATTCTACTGAGCCTGGCGCTAGAGATAGTGGTGGTGAGTTGGGTTGGTTTAGCAACGATACTATGGTTAAAGAATTTGAAGAAGCTGCTATGGCTGCCAAAAAGGGAGAAATTGTTGGGCCAGTAGAAACTGAGTTTGGTTATCATCTAATTTATAAAGAAGATGAACGGCCGATGATGGATTATAAGTTAAGCCATATTTTTATTAAAACTAAATCTATTATAGATATTCTCGGCAATGTTGATGAGTGGAAGACGACTGAACTTACCGGTAAATATTTAAAACGAGCCACGGTGCAATTTAACCCCCAAGACAATAGTCCAGAAGTAGCGTTAGAGTTTGACAGTGAAGGGGCCAAGCTTTTTGAAGATATTACGGGGCGAAATATTAATAAACCGGTAGCTATTTTTCTAGATGGTTATGTTATTAGCCAGCCGACAGTGAATGAGAAAATTACTGGTGGGCAAGCAGTCATTTCTGGTCGATTTAGCTTAGTGGAAGCTAAGACCTTGGCTCAACGCCTTAATGCTGGTGCTCTGCCAGTGCCTATTACTTTAGTTAATCAACAAACTATTGGAGCCAGTCTTGGTCAATCATCAGTAGATAAAAGTTTGACTGCTGGATTTATTGGTTTAGTCTTAGTGGCTTTATTTATGATTATAGTTTACCGCCTACCGGGATTGCTGTCGGTTATTGCTTTACTGGTTTATGGTTCATTGACTTTATCTATTTTTAAGGTATGGCCAGTGACGCTTACTCTTTCCGGGATTGCCGGTTTTATTCTATCAATTGGTATGGCGGTTGATGCTAATGTGCTGATCTTTGAAAGAATGAAAGAAGAACTAAGGGCGGGAAAACCGCTAGGTACAGCCATTAACGAAGGCTTTTCTCGGGCCTGGCCGTCAATTCGCGATGGCAATTTAACTACTTTAATTACTTGTTTTATTTTGATTCAGTTTTTAACTGGCTCTATTAAGGGTTTTGCGATAACTTTGGCTTTAGGTGTATTAATGTCTATGTTTAGCGCCGTTGTGGTTACCCGCAACTTATTAAAATTGGTGGTTACTCCCAAGATAGCCAGCAAACTTTGGCTTTTTGGCGTTAAGCCAGTGTCAGATAAACAAGCTTAAAATTTATTAACTATTGAATTATATGTATCAGTTTATTACTAAAAGAAAACTATGGCTGTCTATTTCAGCTGTTTTAGTAGCTTTAGCTATAGTGGCTATTGCCGTATGGGGACTATCTTTTGGTATTGACTTTACCGGTGGTAGTGTCTTAGAGGTGCGTTATCCGCAGAATCGCCCCAGTGTAGCCGCCATTGAGGAGAGCTTGTCTAATCTGGGTTTACAGAATTTAATTGTCCAGCCAGTAGGGGATGTGGATGTTAAGCTTCGGTTCCAAGAAGTAGATGAGGCTAAGCATCAGATTATTCTTGCCAAGCTACGAGAATTAGCGCCGGCAGGCGAAGGACAAAGTTCTATGGAGGAGTTGCGGTATGATTCTGTCGGGCCGACAGTGGGTCGTGATTTACAGACTAGGGCCATGACCGCAATTATTTTATCCTTAATAGCCATTGTGATTTATATTGCCTGGGCTTTTCATAAGGTGTCTCAACCAGTAAGTTCTTGGAAATATGGAGTATGCGCTATTTTGGCTTTGGCTCACGATGTTATTATTGTGATTGGTTTTTTTGCAGTTATGGGACATTATTTTGGCTATCAGTTAGATATCACTTCTGTGGCTGCTATTTTGACAGTCCTAGGCTATAGTGTTAATGATACCATTGTAGTTTTTGATCGCACCCGAGAAAATTTATTTCGCCTGCGTCAGAGCTTTGCCGAGACAGTTAATACCAGCTTAAATCAAACCCTGACCCGTTCACTTTATACCACTTTTACCACTCTTCTTACTTTAATTGCTATTGTTATTTTTGGCGGTTCGTCAATTCGTAATTTTGCCCTAGCTCTAACTGTTGGTGTCTTTTTTGGTGCCTATAGTTCTATTTTTGTGGCCTCGCCCCTTCTGGTGGTTTGGAATAATTGGCATAACCGCAAAAAAGCTTAATTTTATATTTACTATATGCGTCAAAGCCAGCTTTTTACCCACAGCCTAAAAGAGCTCCCCAAAGACGAGGCCAGTTTTAATGCTCAAACTTTAATGCGGGCCGGATTTATAGAGAAAATTTCGGCCGGAGTCTATGCTTATCTGCCACTAGGTTTAAGGGTATTTCAGAAAATTGAAGCCATTATTCGTCAAGAGATGGCTAATTTAGGGGCCCAGGAGGTAGAGCTTCCCAGTTTAACTCCGGAAGAACCATGGCAACAAACTGGCCGACTGACGGCCTTTGATATTTTATTTAAGACTGCTGGTAGTGACAAAAAACAATATATATTGGCGCCTACTCATGAGGAAATAATTACTCCATTAGTTAAAAAATTCGTTCAATCTTATCGTGACTTACCATTGGGAGTTTACCAAATTCAGACTAAATTTCGCAATGAATTAAGGGTAAAATCAGGTTTGCTTCGGGGCCGTGAGTTTACCATGAAAGATCTTTATTCTTTTCATCTAAACCAGGAGGACCTGAATGCTTATTATTTGGTAGTGCAGAAGGCCTATTTCCAAATTTTTAAACGTTGTGGCCTGCTAGAGAAAACTTATTTAACTTTTGCCTCGGGTGGAGCGTTTAGCCAATATTCTCATGAATTTCAGACTGTAACTGAAGCTGGTGAAGACACTATTTTTATTTGCGAAGATTGTAATTTAGCTATTAATAAAGAAATTATTAAGGAACAGTCAGTTTGTCCTAATTGCGGGCGCAAGGATTTGTTGGAACGGCGAGCTATTGAAATTGCTAATATTTTTAAGCTGGGCGTAAAGTTCAGCAAGGCCTTTGATTTTACTGTAACGGATGCTGAGGGTAAGCGACAGCCGGTTATTATGGGTTGTTATGGACTGGGACTAGACAGGATAATGGGGGCGATTGTTGAGGTCAATCATGATAACCATGGTTTAATTTGGCCGGTTGAGGTGGCGCCGTTTAAGGCGCATTTATTAGACATAACTACCGACACTAAAGGCCATCATCAAGCGCAGAGTCTTTATGAAACCTTACTGAAATTAGGATTAGAAGTTCTTTTTGACGACCGGCGTCAAACGCCGGCTGGCTCTAAGTTTGCTGACGCCGACTTAATCGGCTGTCCCTATCGCCTGGTAGTAAGTGACCGGACAATAGAACAAGAAAGTTTTGAAATTAAACGTCGGCGAGACACCGAAGGACGCTTGGTTAATTTTGATCAAGTAAATGCTTATTTTCATAGTAATTAAATATAATACATGTTTCATAAGGTGAGACATAATAAGTTCATACGTAATTTAGCTATTGATTTGGGGACTTGTAAAACCATGTTAAGCGAGCCGCAAAGTGGCTTATTTTTAAATGAACCCACCATTGTGGCGGTTAATAAAAAAACTGATCAGATTTTAGCCGTCGGCGAAGCGGCGAAGGCTATGGTAGGCAAGAACCCTGCTTATATTGATATTGTGAAGCCATTGGTAGATGGGGTGGTATCCGATTTTGAGGTGACCGAGAAACTGCTAAAATATTTTATTGACCAGACGCAAGAAAATAGTTTTTTTTTAGCGCCTAAGCCGGCAGTTATTATTGGTATTCCATTAGATATTACTGAAGTAGAAAAGAAGGCGGTAGAAGACGCTGCTAAATCGGCGGGAGCACGGCAAGTTTTTCTCGTGGAAGAGCCAATGCTCTCAGCCATTGGGGCTCAATTACCCATTATGGAAGCTACCGCCACTATGTTAGTTGACGTTGGGGGTGGTATTACTGAAATTGCCGTTTTAGCCCTAGGTGGTTGTGTCGCCTGGAAAACCCTAAGGTTAGCTGGCAATACTTTTGATAGTGAAATTATCCAATATATTAGAGAAGAATTTAATTTATTGATTGGCGAACAGTTAGCAGAAGAAATTAAAATAAAAATTGGTTCAGCCATCCCGAGGTCTCAGCCGCTGACTATGGCTATTCGTGGCCGTGACCTTATAAATGGGCTGCCTAAAGAAATAGAAATTAGCGATGAGCATGTTCGCGAAGCTTTATCTCGGCCTGTTGGTCAAATTATTGACAATATAAAAGCGGCTTTGGAAATTACCCCGCCCGAATTAGTGGCCGATATTTATGAACGGGGAATTATGCTTACCGGGGGAAGCGCCTTGTTAGATGGTTTAGACCAAGCCATTGCTCGAGCTACTAAAATTGGCGTTCATATTGTTGATGACCCTACTAGCAGCGTAGTTCGTGGGGCAGCTCATTTGTTGAGTAATTCAGAATTACTGAATAAAATTGTTGTGCCCAGTTTGGCTGAATAATCTTTTATGAGTCGGTCCAGACCTAAAAAATCTATCTGGTGGTTAGGGATCATTATTATTGTGATTATTATTGTTCATTTTTTGGGCTGGTTATCTAAGCCGGAAGATATTATTAGTCATAGTTTAGGGGCAGTGGTTGTTGATGTGGCTAAGGTGCCGCAGACTATTAGCAGTTGGTGGCAGACCTGGCAACAGCGCCAAAATTGTCAGGAAGAACTTCAACACGCTAAAGATAAAATTAATGAAGCTAACCTGTCAATGCTAAGTTATGCTAATTTAGCAGAAGAGAATCAGAAATTACGTAATTTATTAAATTTTCAGCAAGTAAGCGGTCTCAAATTAGTGACAGCTAATATTATTTATCGGGGACGGGTAGGTGGATTATTAGCGCCGGATCAAACTTTTATTATTGACAAAGGAAGCAGGCAGGGCTTGGCCCTTGATAATATAGTGGTGGACGAACAGGGGGCAGTAGTAGGTAAAATTGGTCAGCTGAAGGCTGATTCAGCTGAAGTATGGCTGACGACTAATAAAAACTGTCGTTTAGCCGTTACAGTAGAGGGCAGTGCTGAAACTATTGGCGTGACCCAGGGTGATTTAGGATTAACTATTCGAGTAGATTTAATTCCTTTGCAACTTAATCTTTATCCTGGACAGAAAATTATCTCCTCGGGCCTGGAGCCGACCGTGCCTACAAATTTAGTAGTGGGAAAAATTTCTCAAATTATAAAGGCGGATAATGCTTTGTGGCAGAGTGCTGTTGTAGAGCCGGCGGTTAATTTTAGCCAATTAAATTTTGTCAGTGTTATTATACTGTAATTATGCCGTGGTCTTGGGCGGTTAAATTATTATGGTTATGCGTCGCGACCATTCTTCAACTGGCCTGGATTAATCTATGGCCCAATACTTGGCCTCAGCCAGATTTGATTTTAGTTACTCTTATTTTTTGGCTATTTGCCGTAGGATGGTCAGAGACAAAATGGTGGGTAGTAGGAACAGCAGCTATTTTGGGCATTGTTTCATTTTATCCCTTGTTTTCCTATGTAATATTATGGTTATT
>JAKJDQ010000045.1 GCA_022705845.1 Patescibacteria group bacterium
GTTATTAAGTTTCATTATTATAGCAAGATTATTGCTCTTTATCAAAAAGTGTGGTAATTTAGAATTAAGCTTATTACTATTCAAAGATTTTTTATGTCTGGACATTCTAAATGGGCGACTACTAAACGTCAAAAAGCTGTAGTTGATGCCAAGCGTGGCGCTATTTTTACCAAACTAGGCAATTTAATTAGTATAGCGGCTCGTGATAAAGGTGGAGACCCGGCTACTAATTTTACTTTACGCCTGGCTATGGAGAAAGCTAAACAGGCCAATATGCCTAAAGAAAATATTGAAAGAGCCATTAAGCGAGGTGTTGGAGGTGGTGAGGGACAGCAAATTGAAGAGTTGATTTATGAAGGCAAGGGGCCAGCTGGCAGTCAGTTTATTGTTAAATGTCTTACCGATAACCGCAATCGTACCGCGGCTACTATCCGCCATCTTTTTTCTAGGGTGGGCGGCAGCTTGGCTCCAGTAATGTGGAATTTTACTCCCCGAGGGGTCATCCAAATAGCCAGTGAATCATTAAAAGATAAAATAGCAGATTGGGATGATTTAGAGCTTCAGCTTATTGATCAAGGAGCGGAAGATATTTTTAAAGAAGATGAAGGTGTAACTATTTATACTAAGCCAGAAGATTTGCAGAAAGTTAAGACTTTTTTAGAGGGGTTATCAATTAATACTGAGGTAGCTGAAGTACAGCAGATAGCTAGAGAAAAAATTATTATTCATGATGCTGCCGATAAAGAAAAATTGGAGAATTTTATTGAATTATTAGAAGAATGCGAGGATGTTAGTGATTATTATACTAATATTGAATGGGATTAATAGCTAAACAACATTATATTATTGTAGGTTTTGACCCCGGCCTAGCTGATACTGGCTTTGGGGTTATTGAAGTTAAAGGAGATAAATTAACTTGTCTTGACTATGGTTCATTAAGGACGCCAGCCAAGGTTGATTTAACCAAGAGGCTTTCTTTGCTATATCACAAGGCAGAAGAGGTATTAAATAAGTACAAGCCAGATTTAGTTGGTATTGAACAATTGTTTTTTTGCCGCAATGTTACCACTGCTTTTGGGGTAGGGCAGGCCCGCGGGGTAGTGATGTTAGCTATTGGTCAACGCTCTATCCCTTATTTAGAGTTTACCCCCCTACAGGTTAAGCAAGCAGTGGTTGGCTATGGGCAGGGCAGTAAACAGCAAGTTCAAAGGATGGTTAAATTAATACTTAATCTTAAAACTATCCCTAAACCCGATGATGCCGCTGATGGTTTAGCTATAGCCTTATGTGCGGCGCAGAGCCGGACAACTTTGTTAGTTTAATTTTATGAGCAAGATAATAAACATTGCTAGCATTTCTTCAGAAGTAGCGCCTTTTAGCAAGACTGGCGGGCTAGCTGATGTGGCCCGAAGTTTGCCTAAGGCGCTTAGCCGCTTAGGCCATAAAGTAATAGTAATTACTCCATTATATAATCAGATTATAGATAAGACAGCCTTTAAGCTTAAAGAAATTTATCATAATATTTGTCTGGATATTGGTGGTCAGACGGTGAGCGTTAATTATTGGCAGGGTTATTTAATGGACGGTCTGCCAGTTTATTTGGTGGAGCAAAAAGATTATTTTGGCTTAAGACCGGAGATTTACGGCCTCCCTAATGATAACGCCTGTTTTTATCTTTTTGATGTTGCTAGTTTACGATTGTTAGAATTGCTCCAATTTCAACCAGACATTATCCATTGTCATGATTGGCAGTCTGGGCTTATCCCTCAGCTTCTTAATACTCAGTTTAAATACTCACCAGCCCTACGGGGAGCTCGGACAGTTTTTACTATTCATAATCTAATTTTTCAGTTTGGCCATAATTGGTGGGAGACACCGCTGGAAAAGAAAGATTTTGGTATTAAAAAATTGCCGGCCTTTAATGATCCGGATTTAGAATATGTTAATTTTGTTAAACGGGCCATTCTTAATGCCGATATTAT
>JAKJDQ010000046.1 GCA_022705845.1 Patescibacteria group bacterium
GCTCCTGATAATAATTTATTTAGATTAGCTTGAGCAATCTGTAAACCAGCCTCAGCTTCATTTTTTCTAAGAAGTAAGGCACTATAATCTAACTCACCCAGTAACTGACCAGCCTTAACACTGTCGCCAACCTTTACCGCCACATTAGCTACCCGCCCTGATGTTAAAAAATTAAGAGCTAACTCTTTAAGGGGCTTCACCGTTCCTACGACACTTACTGTTTGCTTTAATGGGCCGATCTCGGCCTGTACTGTGGTATATTGTGGCTTATTTCGTTTATTTCCCCTCCAGGCAGCCCAGCCTAAAATTAGACCTACTGCCAGCACTATTCCAATAATAATTAACCAAATCTTTCTATGTTTTCGCATATAATAATAAAAAACTACTACAATAATTTATAGTAAATAAACATGGTATCATACTATATGATAATTTATAATTTGACAATATCATTAAATATCACTGGTAACAATAAAAAAGCCCCGATGTTAACATCGGGGGAAAATTATAAAATGCAATAAATCTTTATGAATCGGCCAATAACAATAATATAAGACCGATCCACTTTCAAAAGGTTGCTGCCTGTGGCAATTTAAAGGACAACGACTCATTGAACAGTGATCACAACAGATATTCCAAACTCCTTGGTTAACTTGTTCCCAGGAGATTTTATAATCTATTGGCACCCATCCTGTAAGTAACTGTCCCATTACATCAAGTCGAACCGACTCTAGCCACCTAACTTCTTCCCACGAATAATGGAATACCGTTTTCCAAGCTAACTGCTTATGGAAAGTATTATATAATACTTCTGGCATAACCACTATCTGAGAAAAAATTTCTTCCGGCAACCAATTCAAAAATAAAGTATGCCAAGCATCATGAAGCGGCCATGGCAACTTTTTTAAATTTTTCTTAGACGAATCCCCGCCGCGGCTGCGAGGAATTAAATGATGAATAGTCATTTTATTACTACTCACATTTCGCCTCCTTTTAATAATTATATAATGTGCTATTTATAGCATAAATTCTTTTTAATATTTTGTAAACCCAACAAAAACAAGCCAATATTACAAAAATTTTAAACATAGTACCTGCAGTTGCTTGTTAGTTAAACAGTTTTTCTTTATAATTAATAATAAATTTCTATGATTTATATATTTTTATTTCTATCTTTGGCTATCATTTCAGCCGTTTCATTAATTGGCGTTCTCACTTTAAACTGGTCCGCCATCAAGCTGAACAATATCAATGCCTGGCTCATTAGCATTGCCGCTGGTTCACTGCTAGGCGACAGTTTCCTCCATCTCCTGCCAGAGGCCACTGAGAACCAAAATGGCCTGACTATCTGGCTTTACCTTATTGCTGGTTTAGTGGTTTTTTTTATCTTAGAAAAAATAATTCACTGGCGGCATTGTCATATTCCTACATCCCAAGAACATCCCCATCCCCTAGGAATCATGAATCTCGTCGGCGATTTTTCCCATAATTTTCTTGATGGTTTAGTATTAGCTAATGCCTTTTTAGTTAGCTCCACCATGGGAATCAGCACTGCTATAGCTATTTTTATACATGAAATTCCCCAAGAAATAGGCGATTTTGGCATTTTGCTACATGCTGGCTATTCCCGAATAAAAGCCAGCAAATTAAATTTTCTATCATCTCTATCTGCTTTTCTTGGGGCGTTATTAGTGATAATATTTCGAGCTAATTGGCCAATCAACAATCTGTTAGCCTTTACCGCGGGCAGCTTTATCTATATCGCCACCGCCGACTTACTGCCAGAGATGCAAAAAGAAACTACCGAAGCAAAATCTCTTCAGCAGCTCCTGGGTTTATGTATTGGCCTAGCTATTATGTTAATTATTAAAATATTTTTACAATAAATTTATGGATTTAACTTACCAGCTAGTAAAAAATGACCAACAAATTAATAGCTTTATTAAAGCTACTGAGAAATACTTAGAACGTCT
>JAKJDQ010000047.1 GCA_022705845.1 Patescibacteria group bacterium
ATAATTGGTCAAAAAAAGTGCCAACTCCTCAAGAAATTGCAGCCATTAAAGCTAATAATGAAGCTATAAAGCAAGGTGAAGTGAAATTGCGGCAAATTACTGAAGAATTAGAAGCTTTATTACTAACCGTCCCCAATATGACTGATCCAGCGGTCGTCCGGAGTTTGAATCCGGCCGATAATGTTATTTTAGAAGTCTGTGGTCAGCCGACACAATTTAGTTTTTTACCGCAAGATCATTTAGCTTTAGCGGATAAATGGGGCTGGTTAGATTTTGACCGAGCTAGTAAGGTGGCCGGAGCGAAGTTTTATTATACTATTGGTGATTTAGCATGGCTGGAGTTGGCCCTTATTAATTATGCTTTGACAGTAGCGACTCGTCATGGCTTTAAGATAATGCTTACTCCTGATTTAGCTAAAACTAAAATTATTGAGGCTTTGGGTTATAATCCGCGAGGTGATTCTACTCAAATATATAATTTAGAAAATAGCGATTTAAGTTTAATAGGAACAGCCGAAATTACCCTTGGGGGGTATCATCAAGATGAAGTATTGTCTGAAAAAGATTTACCCCTACATTATGTAGCTTTATCTCAATGTTTTCGTACTGAAGCGGGGAGTTATGGCCAGTTTGCTAAAGGTATTTTTAGGGTGCATCAATTTAATAAGGTGGAAATGTTTGTTTACTCGCGGCCTGAGGATAGCGGGGCAGAGCATCAATTATTGTTAAATATAGAAAAAGAAATTTTTCAGGGATTAGAGTTGCCGTTTAGATTAGTAGATCATTGTACGGCCGATCTGGGCGCTCCCTCGGCCAGAACAATAGATATTGAAGCTTGGCTGCCAGGCAAGCCTAATAAAACAGGCCAACCAGGAGATTGGGCTGAGATGACCTCAGCTTCTAATTGCTGGGATTACCAAGCCCGGGGGTTAAATATTAAATATGAGCTAGCAGATGGCCGAAAAGCCTTGGCTCATACTCTTAATGGTACCACCTTAGCAATGCCGCGCACCCTAATAGCTATTATAGAAAATCATCAGCAGTCTGATAGCCGGATAAAGTTGCCGTCTGTTCTTAAACCTTATCTTACTGCTGAACTATCTGGTATGTATTTTGGCTAATATTATGAAAAAAGGGCGTTCTTCAATCAATAGCAAAGTAGTAGTAATAAGCCATCAAGCTCCATCAAAATCAAGGCCCAAAAAGCAGATAGCGACTCCGAAACGAGTAGCTCCTCCTCAAAAAATAGTTAAAGTTAGCCAAAATAAAGCTAAAGCACCTAAACAACCTATCAATTGGCGAAAGATTAAGCGGGGAGTCATAATAGCGGGGGCGGTAATTATTGTTGCAGGATTCAGTTATGGCCTTTTCTGTTCTAGATATTTTCGGGTAAGAGATATTGAAGTTAGCGGTGTTAA
Organism: Patescibacteria group bacterium; assembly: GCA_022705845.1. Classification (GTDB taxonomy): domain Bacteria; phylum Patescibacteriota; class Patescibacteriia; order Patescibacteriales; family Patescibacteriaceae; genus UBA1359. Next base: position 1,419 of record JAKJDQ010000047.1, read on the forward strand.
ATTATTACCGGCCTTAGAAATACATGATCGGGCGTTTACTGCTTTAACTGGACCAGTTTGGCAACTGTGGCGGGGAAATTTTTGGCTGACAACCTCACGGCAGGTGTGTCGGCATTTAGAGGATTACAAGCTAATAGGCTGTCGTGTTCGTCGCCATTGGCCGAATAAATTAACCCTAGTAATTACTGAAGAGCCGCCCGTGGCTATTTGGCAGGAAGACAATTGGTATTATTTAGTAGATCGATTTGGGCGGATTCTTAAAGAAGAGACAATGTCTGGCACCTCATCTTGGCCAGTAGTTAAAAATGAGGGAGATCATATGGTGGCGGACAGGGAAATAACAGCTAATCCGGCACTGTGGACAATGATTTTAGCTATTAAAAATTCGCAATGGCCGAATGGTGAGCCCCATAATTTTATTTTTAATAATAATGAGCCTAATTCTTTAAGGGTGATAGGAACTCAAGG
>JAKJDQ010000003.1 GCA_022705845.1 Patescibacteria group bacterium
TCCTGATACTGTTCTAAAAACTACCATGGCTCTGGCTAAGTTTAAACCGCGCAAAAGGGAATAACAGCAATTACTTATTAGATTATAAGTGACCATTCTAAAGAAAAAATAAATTATGTTATATATTGCTATTGACAAATAGCATATATTATAGTATAATAACAAACTGTTCTTTAAAATAAAAGGAGGCAAAAAATGCCAAAAAAAGTAAAAAAAATATTAATAGCCCTGGTGACTATACTAATAGTCACCCTAGCAGTGTTAATAGCATCGCCCAAGCAATATTTAATTATTGATGGGCAAAACAACATAGCCTATGGAGGGGCTATCAATACTGTGTTTCATGAGGGGTTAGACAATGTTGACCATGACACTGCCCGTCTAGCTAATGCCTATTTAAAGGACCGGGCGGCGGATTATGTCGTATTGATAAACCCCCCCAGCGTAAGGACTGTACTGGATTTTTATAATCTAGCCAAAGTGCATGGGGCTAGATTAATTATTGGGGATACCCCCAATGAAAAAGAACTTAAGGCTGAATTGTTTAATTCAACCTTAAGCAATAAAGAAATAAGATTTCAAACCAATCAGGAATGGAAGCCTGATTGGCGAAATTCCTTTTATTAAGTATTGTCTTGTTTTATTTTTAAAAGGTCGATTAAAACAAATCGGCCTTTTTTCTTTATTAAAAAACCTCTATAATAATTAAGATCTATAATAATTAAAAAATCCGACTTTATTTTTATTTAATTATGCATTGGCTCAATACCCCGCCCTCAGCTATTATCTTTAGTATTGGCCCAGTAAATTTTTATTGGTACGGCCTTATAATGATTCTGGCTATAGCTTCAGGCTATTGTCTTACCTGGTCATTAGCTAAAAAACATAACTGGAAATCCAGTGACTTATTAGATTTAGCTTTTAATATTATTATTGGTGGACTTATTGGAGCCCGACTTTATCATGTCATTATCCACTGGTATGATTATAGCCATAACTTAATAGATATTGTTAAAATCTGGGAGGGCGGCCTAGCAATTCATGGAGCCATTATTGGTGGTGGCTTAGCCCTACTGCTTACTTGTCATAAACGACATTGGCCTACCTGGCAGGTCGCTAGCTGGCTTACGCCTAGTTTGGCGTTGGGACAAGCTATCGGCCGCTGGGGTAATTTTTTTAATCAAGAATTGTTTGGCCCACCCACTAATCGACCCTGGGGCGTACCTATTGATGTTGTCTACCGCCCCATAGAATATTCAGCCGCTACCCACTTCCATCCTCTATTTCTTTACGAGTCCATAGCTTGTAGCCTATTAGCCCTCATCCTATACTATCTAAATCGTCACACTATCAAAGCACAATATATTGTAGCCACTTATTTAATTGGTTATGGCTTAATCCGTTTTGTCATAGAATTTTGGCGACAAGACCCCACTCTATACCTTTTAGGCTGGCGCTGGCCACAATGGATAAGTTGCTTCATGATTCTTGGTGGACTATGGTTAATTATTTATCCTTTAATCTTGCGCCAAAAACATTAAAATGATAATATTAAAAATGTTTTAATCCTTTATTTATCTTATTAACTCTCATTATGCCCAATTTAAAATCAGCCAAGAAAGAGTTGCGGAAAAGCAAAAGGCGCACTGCCAGCAACGCTGCAACTCGACAAGAGATCAAAAAAATGGTTAAAGGCGGCAACCGAGCCATTAGCGCCAAAGATCCTAAGGCCCATGACTTAGTAAGGCAAACTGCCAAAACCCTGGATAAAGCAGCTAAAAAGGGGGTGATTAAAAAAAATACTGCTAGTAGAAAAAAATCTCGTCTCCAAAAAAAACTGAATACCGCTGAAAAAGTAACAAAGAAATAAAGCCTTAAAGAGTAAATTATTCTAAAAACACTCCATAATCAGGAGTGTTTTTAGATATGGCAAGCTATGGTAGAATTTCAATCTTTGCTGTCTTAACGCCAAACTGTTTAGCTTCTTTATAATCCCGCATCCACACATCAATACGATTTTGATGGCGACGGTGCATTCTGTCTCGCACTACAAAAACCTGATCACCAAATAATTCTGGGATTTTAATCTTGGTACCCAATGGCAAAAAATTAACTGCCACCGTATCCTCAGTGTTATGTTGGCAAAGATTAAAACCGCTAGCAGTAATACAAGGAGAATTATCACACTGAGCTCTATTAGAATTATAGGCCGTAATAATATAAGGACCACTCAAGCTGCCAACCGGCTTAATAACTTCTTCTACCTTAATCTCTGATTCTGGCAAGCGAAGTGATAATCTTGCGCTAGTTAAATCACGTGGCTCTATATTATTAGCTGTTAAATTAAATACTAGCGGCCCATTTTGGCTAGCTGGTTCCATCTCTGACTCAGCTAACACCATACCTGGCCACAACAAAAACTCATAGGCTACTACCGCTAATAACAAATAACTAATTTTCCTCTTCTGTTTTTTGCTAAATATCTGACGATGCGAATCATCCATAAAAGGCTCTTTAATTAGAGCTTTAATAAAAAACAAGCATGGGTAGTATTTAAGGTAATGGGGGACATTAACACAATTACAAAAACTTGTCAACCATATATAATCCACCCGCATGGCATTAAATAAGTTCACCCTCATTTTGGATCACAAAGAAAAACAAAATGGGATAAATTGATACAGAGCCTTGCTTTTTCTTAAAAAGTGTTTTAAGATGTTGTTTGCACCTATCTCAAAACTTTTGGTAAGGGTGGCCAAAAGACTTCAACAAAAAATTAATAATTTTGTTTGAGGTTAAATATTTATACTAGGTGTTAACCTAGTTATTTTTTATGAGTCAAATAAAAAACGACAAAGAAGAATTTACTAAATTATTAGACCATGATCCGGTCGCTATTCCTAAAATTGGCGATAATGTTTCGGGGCGTATTATTTCTGCCTCTAAGTCAGAAATAAAAGTAGATATTGGCGGAGTTATGACTGGTGTTATTCGTGGACGTGAGCTTTATTTTAATACTAACGAGTATGCAAAACTACCAGCCGGCACAGAAATCGAAGCCACGGTGGTCGACCTAGACAATGAAAATGGTGAAGTAGAATTATCTTTTCGCCATATTGATGAACAAAAAGCCTGGTCGCTTATCCAAAAAAGTTATAATGACAAGACTAATATTAGGGTCCGTATACTGGATGCTAACCGAGGTGGATTAATAGTAGCATCTTCTCAACTTACTGGATTTTTGCCGGTATCTCAACTGGCTCCCAATAATTACCCTCGAGTAAGTGGCGGGGACAAAACTAAAATTTTAGAAAAACTTAAAACTTTGGTTGGTTCTGAGTTAGAAGTAAAAATTATGGCTATAGATGAAAATGAAAAAAAATTTATTGCTAGTGAGAAAGATGCCTGGCAAGACAAGCAAAAAGATGTTATTTCTCGTTATAAGGTTGGCAGCACGGTAGAAGGGACTATTACCGCCATTACTGGCTTCGGTATATTTATAAATTTTGATAACGACCTGGAAGGTTTAATACATATTAGCGAATTAGCCTGGCAGAGAATTGATGATATTAACGAATTATACAAAATAGGTGATAAAATTAAAGCTGAAATTATCTCTATTGATGGCTCAAAAATATTTCTATCTGCTAAAAAATTAATTAATGACCCGTGGCGGGATGTAGCTAAAAAATATAAAATCGGACAAAAGGTAAGCGGACTGGTCTTAAAGGTGAACCCCTTTGGTTTGTTTGTTGAGCTGGATAAAGACATTCACGGATTAGCTCATGTCAGCCAACTGACATTAAAGCCAGGGCAAAAAATTACCGATGTTTATAGCCCTAACTCTAAAGCTGAGTTCACTATTATTTCTCTAGAGCCAGAAAATCATCGTCTAGGATTAGCTAGCGCCGATAAAAAACCCCAAAAAGCATCATCTTCTGTTAATTTAACTGAGGATAAAAAAACTGATAATCAAGAAACTAAAGATTCAAAAGAGACAACAGTCAAAAAAACAACTACCAAAAAACCCGCCCCCAAAAAAACTGTTCCAGCTAAAACAAAATAGCCATTAGCGGGAAATCTTAAAATAATTGTGATTATTTTAAATTATGAAAAATCTATTTAAAAATTTCTTTCTCATTTTAATTATTTTCTTAACTATTAGTTATTTGTTTAGTTTATATTCCACTCAAAATACGCCAGTAGAAAAAATTGGGTTAGAAAAATTAGTTCAAGAAATTAACAATGAAGAAGTTGCCAGCATTACTGTTAAGGGCGATAATCTTGCCATCGTCTTAAAAGATAACCGCCAGCAAACTGCCTATAAAGAACCAGGGGAAAGCCTGAGTCAATTACTCCGTAACTACGAGGTAAGTCCAGAAAAAATGACCGCAGTTAATGTTAAAATAAAAAATGATTCCACTGCCACTATTATTCTAACCACCATCTTACCTCTCCTTATTCCTATTTTAGTATTTGCTGGCTTGTTTTATTTTATCATGCGCTCGGCCCAGGGGATGAATAATCGGGCTTTAAGCTTTGGTCAAACTACTGCTAAAGAAGTAGACCGCCACAAGAACAAAATTACCTTTAAAGACGTGGGGGGAGTAAAAGAAGCCAAAGAGGAATTACGAGAAGTAGTACAATTTTTGAAACAACCTAAAAAATTTACTGATTTAGGGGCTAAAATCCCCAAGGGCATTCTCTTGCTTGGCTCACCAGGCACTGGTAAAACTCTACTGGCTCGAGCTGTAGCCGGAGAGGCTGATGTTCCCTTCTTTAGCCTGTCTGGATCAGAATTTGTGGAAATGTTTGTGGGGGTAGGCGCATCAAGGGTCAGAGATTTATTTAAAAAAGCCAAAAAAAGCGCTCCTTGTATTATTTTTATTGATGAAATTGACGCCGTTGGTCGCAGGCGTGGTGCCGGCCTAGGAGGTTCTCATGATGAACGTGAACAAACCCTAAATCAAATTCTAGTAGAGATGGACGGCTTTGAAACTAATACCAATGTTATTGTAATGACTGCCACTAACCGGCCTGATGTTTTAGACCCAGCTCTTTTAAGACCAGGCCGCTTTGATCGACAAGTTGTCTTAGATGAGCCAGACATTAAAGACCGCTATGATATCTTAAAAATACATGCTGCTAATAAACCCCTAGCTAAAGACGCTAATTTACAATTAGTAGCTCAACGCACCCCCGGCTTTAGCGGAGCTGATTTAGCTAATGTACTGAACGAGGCAGCCATATTAGCAGCCAAAAAGAATAAAAAAATTATTGATAATGAAGATTTATTAGTAAGCATTGAAAAGGTAATGCTCGGCCCAGAAAGAAAAAGCCGCCTTTTAAGTGATAAAGAAAAAGAAATTACAGCTTATCACGAAGCTGGACATGCCCTAGTAACCCATTATTTACCCCATACCGACCCAGTACAAAAAATATCTATAGTCGCTCGAGGACAGGCTGGCGGATATACTTTAAAAATGCCGGAGCAAGATAAGCATCTCCAAAGTAAACAAGAATTCATTGAAGAAATAGCTGTACTTTTAGGAGGATATTCAACTGAAAACATTATCTATAATGAAGTAACTACTGGCGCGACTTCTGATCTTAGACGAGCTACCAGTTTAGCTAGAAGATTAGTAACTGATTATGGTATGAGTGAAAAATTGGGCCCGCGAACTTTTGGTGAAAAAGAAGAAATGATCTTTCTGGGTCGTGAAATTCATGAACAGCGTGATTATAGCGAAAAGGTAGCCGAAGAAATTGACCAAGAAATTAACAATTTTATTCATCAGGCCCGCATGATGGCTGAAGAAATAATAAATAATCATCGCCAAGAAGTGGAAGCTTTAGCTCATGAGCTTATAGCCAAAGAAACCATTGAAAAAGATGATTTTGAAAAAATGGTAGGACCTAAACCGCTTGCTTAAATAAATTACCCCTTTCTTTATAATTCTTAAACAAACCAAAACTAGCACAAGCTGGCGACAGTAAGACCACATCGCCTGTTTTAGCGTATTCTTTAACTAATCTCATGGCCTCATCCATACTACTGGCTAAAAATATTTGCTCAGGCGGATAACCGACTGACAATAAACTATCCTTAAGGCGAGGCGAAGCCTCCCCTTCAAATAAAATTACTGCTTTAACTGATTGGCTACGAATCGTTTTAGCTAAAAAAGTAAAATCATTTCCTTTGTCTGCGCCACCAGCCAATAAAATAATAGGCTCTCTAAAAGATTTAATGGCTATGATGGTAGAATCTGGGTTAGTAGCAAAACTATCATCATAATAACGAACACCCCCCTTTTCTCCCACCAATTGTAAGCGATGTTCTAATCCCTGGAAATTAGCCACTGCCTTTTTGGCAATAACTGGCAACACACCCACTATCTCTGTCGCCGCCCAAGCAGCGGCAATGTTTTCTTGATTATGTTCCCCTATTAATTTGCTGGGCCAAGAAAGCCGTCCAAACCATTTTATCTGCCCAGGACAATGCTTCTTGTCTAGCCAAGATGATAATTTTTTATTAATAACTAACCAATCTTCTGGATTTTGATGTAAAAAAATTTGTTCTTTTGCCAACCAATAATCAGCTAAACTTTTATGATAATTAGGATTCAGTGGGTCAGCCGGGGCTAAATGTTCTTCATAAAGATTAGTAATAACAGCAATGTGCGGGCTATGCCTCAAATCTTCTAGCTGAAAACTGGATAATTCCAAAACTACCAATGATTTCTCAGTTAATTGATCAAAAAAAGCAAACGGCGGTACGCCAATATTGCCCCCTAAAAAAACTGGGTAGTTAGCTAATTTTAAAATATCATAAATTAAACTGGCGGTTGTCCCTTTACCTTTACTGCCCGTAACCCCAATAATGTTCTTAGTAGGGCAAAACTTAAAAAATAAATTCATCGGGCTATTTAAAACTCCGCCACTTTGTATGGCTTCTTGAATCTGCGGACAAAATATGGGCCAGCCTGGCGAGCGCCAAAGCTCGTCATAACCTTTTAAAGATTTATATGATTTACGACCTAACTGCCAATTTATAGATAGACCGCCAGTCAAATGGCTAATTCTTTCCTGCTTATCTTCTAACGCTGAGGCTTCGCGCCGATCATAAATAGACAAATTTACAGACACGCCCTTGTTGGCGAGCCACAAAATGAGGGCCTCATTTTCTGCTCCTAGCCCTAATACGGCAACTTTCTTATTTGAATACTCCTTCAAATTAACCATATTATAATTCAGCCCAACTATTGCCCACCATAGTACTAACTACCAAAGGAGCAGGTAGCGCAATTATTTCTGTCATCAGGGGCGGTACGGCGGCAGTAATTTTATCAACTAATTCATCCAGGGCCTCAATTAAAATCTCGTCATGAATCTGTAAGACTAGTCTAGCTTTAGTCCAGGCAAAATGATCTGCTAACCACTGGTCTACATTAATCATGGCTACTTTCATAATATCGGCAGCCGTACCTTGAACTGGAAAATTAATAGCCATCCTCTCAGCCGCCCGTCTCAATACCGGATTAGGACTTAATAAATTTGGTAAATATCGCCGGCGACCCCAAACGGTGGTAACAAACCCATCTTGACGTGCTTTTGTTAATAATTCATCAATATATTTATGAATCTTGGGGTAAATAACAAAATATTGTTCAATAAAATCTTGAGCCGCTCCATAGCTAAGGCCGGTCACATTAGCTAACCCGTGAGGTCCCTGACCATATAAAATACCAAAATTAACTGCTTTGGCAGTACGACGTTGTTGCTCGGTAACCTCTTCTAGTGATATTCCGTTAATTTTAGCCGCTGTCACAGCGTGAATATCGTGACCAGCTAAAAAATCAGCCACCATATTATCTTCATGGGCTAAGCTGGCTATTACTCTTAGCTCTATTTGGGAATAATCAAAACTAATTAATTTATAACCCTGATCAGGCACGAAAGCTTGACGTAATTTTTTTCCCATGTCAGTACGAATAGGAATATTTTGAAGATTGGGCTCACTGGAAGAAAGACGACCAGTGGCAGTTATCGCCTGATGGAAAGTAGCTCTTAGCCGCCCATCCTCCGGACTAATCAACTTTGGTAAAGCTAGGGCGTAAGTATTTAATAATTTACTTATCTCTCGGTACTCTAAAAGCAAGGAAATAATAGGATGCTGGTCTTTAATTTTCTGTAGGTTTGCGGCATCAGTAGAAGGACCGTTTTTTGTTTTGCCTAAACCTTTAGGACTTAAAGAAAGTTTATTGAATAAAACATCCTGCAGCTGTTTGGGTGAATTGATATTAAATTTTTCTCCAGCCTGATCATAAATTCTTTGGGATAAATTATTAAGGCTATCTTGCCATTCTTTAGCTAAATTAGTAAGCACTGCTTGATTTATTTTAATGCCGGCTAGCTCCATCTTAGCTAAAACGGCAATAAGTGGAATTTCAATTTCATTATATACTTTCAATAAAGAAGCCTCGACTAATTGTTTAACTAGGGCCTCATGGATGGCCATAATCTGTAAAACTCCTAAGGAATAATCCTTGGGATTATCATTGTTTTCTCCCCACTTAAAACCAACCTGGCGGCCAATATCTTTAAGGCTAACCTGCCGCTCACCAGGATGTAAAAGATAATTAGCTAACAAAGGATCACCGGCCAGCCCCTTTAAAGTAATATCTTGAGTTAAAAAAAATTTAATAACGTCTTTGGCTTGAAAAATAATTTTCTTTATATCTTTATCTTCTAAAATTGCTCTCCATGGCTCTAAAATTAAACTACTAGCAGATGTAGAAGGAGTAAATAGCTCACCTTGGACCCCCTTGCCCATGGTTAATTCATAAACCTCATTTTGACCGGCCAACATTAAGCCTGCTAACTGACCACCCTCCAAGACCGGACAAAGAACTAAAATTTTTCCTGGCCAAGCATGAGCTAAATCAGCTGACTCACGGACATTACTTATTTTAATTACTTTAGACTGATGAATAGTAAAAGCTGATGGCTGACTTTGAGGATAATGAGATAATTTTTCTAGTCTAGGAATAAGACTATTAAGTTGCCACTTTAAAAAAGCTTGGCGAGCTGAAGTAAAATCAAAACCACTAAATTTTGCTTCCTTTAAAGAAAATTTAATCGGCACACCAGAATCAATGGCTGCCAATTTTTGGCTTAAATCCAGACTTTCTTGGTTAGCTAAAATTAACTGACGCCAGCGTGGTTTTATATTAATACTATCGCCAGAGGCCACGGCTGCCTGAATATTATCTAAACTACCAAATAACTGAAGCAGACTAACTGCCGTCTTATGACCAATACCTGGCACTCCTTTAATATTATCGCTGGCATCACCGCACAAAGACTTATAATCTACCACCTGCTCTGGTTTAAGACCCATAATTCTTTCCACTCCTTCTCTATCTAAAATAACTGTCTGCTGTAAACCTCGTTGTAGCCAATAAACACTAACATGATCATTAACCAGCTGAAAGGCGTCTTTATCTCCGGTAACGACATAACTATGAATATTCTTGGGCGTATGGCTTACAATTGTTCCAATAATATCATCAGCCTCATAACCAGTTAATTCAATAATGGGGACATTAATGGCCGTGAGCAATTCCTTAATTATTGGAATCTGACTATATAATTCCTCAGGCTGCTTAATTCTTTTAGACTTATAGTCGACAGATAACTCATGACGGAAGGTTGGCTCTGGCCTGTCAAAAGCCACTACTAAATAATCTGGTGATAATTCATTAATAACTTTAAACAAAACACTAAAAAATCCATAAACAGCGTTGGTCGGCTGTCCATTAAAAGAAAGGTCAGACTGAATAGCATAAAATGATCGATAGGTAACGGCATTTCCATCAACAACTATTAATTTTTTATCTGTGCCCGACATATCAATATTATAATTTATTTCTATTATTTTTAGCAATAAAATATACCCGCTTTAAGGCGGGTATATTACAATCATCTTAAAGATTCACTTATGGCCGACTTCATATCATCACTCCATTTGTCTTGCCAATCAGCAGGCTGATGATCCCAAAATTGAATTACATAAACCCGACCATCCTTAACCATCTTCTTTTCAAAATTCTGTTTACCTTCATCATCGTCTTTTAGTTGATTCCAGGCATCTTCTGAATAAACCCTAATAACTATCGGCCTGGCATAACTAGGAACGATCTCATAGACATAGGCTGGATCGCTAGTAGGTATGAAAAATCTAATCTCTGTATAATCAGTAGCATTGAATCTTTCTGTCTGATAATAAATAAATTCCGACGGCAGGTCTAAACGAAATCCTAAGTCTTCATTTCTATAATGATATAAATTATCTTTACCCAATTCGTCCATATTAGGTTCTGCCTTATTGTTTATAACCCACCAAAGTAATACTCCGCCAACAATAATTACTAAAATTAATGGCCAAATCCACTTAGGAAATTGCTTGCTTTTAGGCATAACTAAACTGTTTAATTTTATTATTTTTTACCTTTCCCTATGTCCTTAAAATTTTGTTGAATTTGCCATAACCTATAGGCAGTTGACAAAAAAACATAAGCCATTAGCAAAATTACCATTCCCATAACCAATTTAGCCATAAAGGTGGTCCAGACAGTTAAAAAACTAAGAATTAATAATAAAATACCGACTACGGTTAAACTAATTACTATCTGTTTAATTTTTTTATTAATAACTTTAATAGCGTTTTCCATATTTATAAATTAAGTTAGTTAATAGATTAAATTATAACATAATTTGTAAGTACTGACTATAATACCACTATTTGGCCATCCTCTCCAGACAAAGAACCGTTAAGGCAAAAACCAGCGGCCTGACGATGGCCACCGCCACCCAAAAAATTAGCTAGCATTGACATGTCAATATCGGCTAAACGAGATCTAAAACTTCCCTTAATCTGACCGCTTTCCGTTTCTATTAATAGTAAAGTGCCAACAACACCTTGAAGACCGCTAATAAGTCCAATAAGGCCGCTAAGATCATCAACTCCTAGTCCAAATTCAGATAGCTCGTTGTGTTTTACTATAGCTATAGCCACCAGATACTCATAATTAATTTTTAGACGGCTCAAAACACGGCCCCATAAATGCATAACCGCTAAATTTTTATTAGTTAAAGTCTGCCCCACAATTTTAGGCACCCTAGCCCCCATTAACATCATTTTAGCCGCTATTTTAGTAATCCTATCACTAGTGTTGGAATATATAAAATTACCAGTATCGGTTAATAAACCAGCTAAAATTGATTTAGCTATTTCCACATTAATCGGCCAGTTAATGGCTAGTAAAAAATTATAAATTATCTCTACTGTAGCGGCGGCTTCGCTTTCTTTAAACTCTATATCAGCATAATCTTCTTGCCGTTCATGATGATCAAATTCAATAACTGTTTGATCGGAACGGCGGGTATATAGCCAATCTTTTAATTTACTGCGGCTAGCAGTCGCACAATCTACAATAATAATAAGATCAAAGTCGTCAAATTGTTCCTTGGTTATTTTGTTTGTTAATTGGTTAATTCTAGATAAAAATCTAAAGTTTTCATCAGGGGCACTAGCACAATAAGCTACTGCCGGTTTATTAATAGCAGCGGCTAATTCTAAAAATATATTAGTTGACCCTAAAGCATCACCATCAGGATTAAAATGAGTAGCTATAAGCCATCTTTTAGCCTGGCTCATTAATGACCATGCCTGAATAGCTACTGACTTATCCATATAAAATTAAATTGACAACCCATCAATTAAACGATTAAGATGGTCGGCCTGTTCGGCTGAATTATCAATTAGCCAAATAATTTTGGGCATACGCGGCAATTGACATCGTTTAGTTAAAAGTTTAGCAATTTCGGCTGATTCTTTTCTTAACTTCTTTAGAGCTGTACCTCGTAAATTAATTGGCAGCACCGACACTCCAACTTTCATTTCTTGGTAATCACCACCTAAATTAACATAAGTAATAGATAATAAACCATCAGGAAATTCAACCAATTTATTAACCACATCGGCTATCTCTTGATGCAGAACAACATTAGTACGTTTTAAATTACGAACCATAAATTACACTTTCTTAAAAATCTGTTCTTCACGATAAATCTGTAAAATATCTCCAACATTAAGCACATTCGGACTTTCAATTTGCAAACCACATTCTTGGTTAATGGCAACATCCTTGACTTCCTGTCGACCGGCCTGAAGTTGAGTTAATTTGCCCTGGCCAATGGTCTCTCCATTTCGTATTATCTCTAATAAGTTATCCCGGCTAATATTACCTTCTATAACTTTACCCCCAACTATTTGAACCGCCCCGCCTTGTTTAAAAATAGCCAATATTTTAACCTGCCCTAAGTCTATCCGCCTGATTTCTGGTTTCATTAAGGCCTGCATATCTTGTCTAACCTTATTTATAAGATCATAAATAATTTGATATCGCTCAATAACCACTTCTTTTTCTCTAGCTAAATCTTCAACTTGAGCGCTTACCCCCACATTAAAACCAATAATCCTCGCCTGATTAGCAGCTGCCCTAATAACATCTCCCTCGGTAATATTTCCTAAACCACGATAAATAATTCGAACGGCTATTTCTTCATTATTCAACTTTAAAAGAGAGTCCTCAATAGCTTCTCCGCTACCATAAACATCAGTCTTAATTAATAAATTAATGGCAGTGCCCTGAAAAGAATTATTATCTTGTATTTTAGTAATGGCTTGGTTTTGTTTTTTAGCAACTGTTCTGGTTTTATCTCCACGCTCTATTAGTTCTACTTTAACCACATCGCCAATTTCTGGCGTAGCCTTAAGACCAATAACTTTCACCGGGGTAGATGGCCCAGCATCTTTAATAGATTGGCCGCGATAATTTTTTAAGGCCCTAACCTTACCATAATACTGCTGATTACACATTAAATTATCACCAACCCTTAAAGTGCCATTATGAACTAAGATGGTCGCTACCGGCCCTTCGCTTTTATCTACGTGAGACTCAATAATAGTTCCTACAGCCTCAGCTAAGGGGTCGGCTAATCGATCTTCGGCATTAATATCAGCTAGCAATAAAATAGTATCTAATAGCTCGTCTATGCCCTGGCTATATTTAGCCGAAACTAAGCAAATAGTAGTTTTACCACCCCACTCTTCAGGCACAAGTCCGAGTTCATTAGCTAATTCCTGTTTCACCTTTTCTACATTAGCCTCTGTTTTATCAATTTTATTTATAGCCACGATAAATGGCATTTTATTCTCTTGGATAATACGATAAGCTTCAATTGTTTGAGGCTTAATGCCATCATCAGCCGCTACCACTAAAATAGCCAAATCGGCTACCCTAGCCCCGCGCTTACGCATGGCGGTAAAGGCTTCATGACCCGGCGTATCTACAAAAGTAACAATTCTGTCTTTGCGAGTAATTTGGTAGGCACCAATATGCTGAGTTATACCACCAGCTTCAGTGGCCACTACATCTGTAAGGCGAATAGCATCTAATAATTTAGTTTTGCCGTGATCAACATGACCCATTACTACAATAACCGGCGGTCTAACAATTAAATTATTAGAATTAGAAATTTTTTCTCTCGTCTCTGATAAACTTATTTCATTATTATCTATTACCTGACCAGAAGCAGGTACCACTTCTATTCCTAGTTCACTGCCGATAATAGTTGCCGTGTCAATATCTATTTTTTCATTAAGTGAGGCAAAGATACCATTTTTCATCAACTCAGCTAAAATATAATTAACTGGCAAACCAAAACTAACAGCCAAATCTTTAACAGTAATAACTGCCCCTATTTTAGCTACTCGCTTTTCAGCTCGAGCATTGGCCACCACTTCTTCTTGTTGCCGTTCTCGTTCTTCGCGATTTTTTAATTCACGAGTCAACCGCGGCCACTCTCGAATAATACGCTGAGCTAGATATTGATCTATCTTAATTGCCCTTTGACCAATATCAAAACCAATTTTAGGTAGAGTATCTTTCAGTTCTTGAGGAGAAACTCTAAGACGACGCGCTAATTCAGTAATATTCATAAATAAAAATCATACACTGGCTAAACAAAAACCAGGGTTTAAAATTAAATATTTTGCCCTTATTTTACAATGTTTTTATTAAGAAGTCAACTAATAAAACTATAAAACCCCATAAATATGGGGTTTTATAAAAATAGTTTTGTTATGAGCGGTGAAAAACGTGGCCAATCTTGGCTACAATTTTTTTATTAGATAGTTTGTCTATAAAACTCAGCCACAAACTATATTCCAGAACAGTTATTATACCTATAACAACCATGAAACCGGCTATTAATAAAATCTCGGCTACAATAGTTAATAGTGTCTCGCTAAACGATAAATATCGTATTAAGAGTAAGGATAAAAGTGAATAGGGTATAGCTAACAGACCAATAATAAAAATCCACACTAACGAAACCAAAATATTTATCAAAATAACGATAATAAACATTTCCAGGCTAGGTAATAAATTCTTGTACAGTGTTTGCCAGGCTTTTTTAGCTGAAGCCACCCAACCACTATTTTTGTCTGACAAAAATAAAAAAAGCCAATACCGCCCCCACATACCTACCAACCAAATTAATATTAAAAAGAGCAGAATAAAGAAAATATAAACAAAGATACTAGTTATTGGCTGTCTAATAAGATAAGCACCAGCCATGCTTAAGCTTACTATTACTAAGCCAATAAATAATACTAGTTTTACAAAAATAATAAGACCGGCTGTCGGCCAAAAAGTAGGCCAATTAGTTTTAATTTGTTGCCAAAAACTCATCTTAGGCACTGGTAAGGATTTTTTACCTTCAGATTTTATACTGGCCTGTATTTTCTGAACTAATAAAATCTGACTATTAATAGCAAAAAACAATAAAGCCACAATAATTACCAAGCCCAACAAACCACTAATAAGCATCAAGGGGTTATGAATGGTAAAACTAACCAACGATAACCCGCCATACCAATACTTAGATAGTGAATTTAAAAGTCTAGCCCATCCGCCACCGTCAAGGGCACTTAATAAACTATTATACTGGCCAACATTACTTAACATCGCCGCAAATAAGCCCATAACCCATAACCAGCGATTATGAATGGTTATCCGCCAAGCTTGTTTAATTATGTCCCAATAATGAATCATAATTTTATTTAACTTAATTTAGAAGATTTTTTAAACCAATAAAGCTGCTGAAAAATACTAAAAATACTAGATAGCAGCCAATACATTGCTAAACCGCTCGGCAACGTCCAACAAATTACTACCGTCATCAGGGGCATCATAAACATCATTTGCTTATTCATCATTACCGCGAAATTCTCAGTTTGACTTTTACTGCCTTTCGTCGGCATAGTATAACGGGCCGAAATCTTAGTCTGTAAAAACTGAGTTAATCCAGTCACGACTGCTAAAATTTTACTTGATTTAGCCAAATCTATTATACCAAAAAATGTAGTTTTTAACAATTCTGGTCTACTAATAAATGGATAGACTAATGATAGCGACTGATTAGAAAGACCGTCACGAAAAACCATAAACACCGCCCATAATAGCGGCAACTGAATTAAAAGAGGCAAACAAGAAGAAGCTGGATTGATTTTTTCTTGACGATAAAGATTCATTAAGGCTTGACCTTGTTTTTCCTTGTCGTCCTTATATTTATCTTGAATCTCTTTAATTTTTGGCTGCAGACGATTGATGGCTTGCTGTGATTTTAACGACTTCTGAGAAAGAGGCCACAAAATTAACTTAACCAGGATTGTTAGAGCAATAATAACTATCCCCATGTCATGCCCCGGCAAAATATTATAAAACCAGACTAAAAGATTAAGTACTGGCTGATAAAAAAGAATAGTAAATAAATGTTTCATAAAAAAATTAACTGACCGGATCCCAACCGCCAGTTGTCCATGGATGACAACGTAAAAGACGATTAACGGTCATCAAAATTCCTTTAACTAAGCCATGTTTCTTTAAAGCAATTTTAGCATATTCCGAACAAGTTGGTCGAAAACGACAGCAACCATAAGGAAAATAGTTTCTAAACCAGCCATGATCTGGCGACAAAGTTTTTTGATAGCCCGAAATAATGGCAATTATTACCCTAATTATGACTTGCTCTAAAGATTTAATAAGTATCATACTATTAATTTTAGTTTTTTCCAAGCCTTAATCAGCTCTTGTTGTAAATCATCAAATTTTAAAAGAGAATATGGAGCAATAACCACAATAACTATGTCATAACCTTTAACCATCTTACACAAATTCTCTTTCACTATGCTTGCCAAACGACGTTTAATTAAGTTACGTTCCGTAGCCAAACGGCAATAACGACGGCTTACTATAAAACCAAACCGGTTATAGTTCAAACCATTAGTCACCACCCTAACACCTATCAATTTACCATAATATTTAGTCTCGGCTGCCTTAAAAAGACGGTTAAAGTCTTTTTTTTTGGTTAAATGATATTGTTTTTTAAGCATAAAAAACTAACCAAAAATTATTTGGTTAATTTTTGACGCCCCTTATTGCGACGACGGGACAACACATTGCGACCGCTCTTGGCCATCATTCTTTTTAAAAAACCGTGTTTCTTTTTAGCCCGCAAATTATTAGGCTGATAGGTTCGCTTCGGCATATTATCAAAAATTAAAAAACTACTCTTAGTAATATAGTCTAAAAAAGAGCATATCAGCTTATTAGGCCTTGGTCAATACTTACAGAGATTTTATTATCCACATTTTATCAACAAAGTTATCAACTTTTCAGTGGGTTGCTGAAAAAAATAGGCCTGTTATAATAAAATCAAAACTTCTAATCCCCCACCTATGGACCACCCACCCTTAGAACAAATTTGGCAAGCCATTCTTAGTGAAGCTGAGTTAAACATGTCCAAAGCTAATTTCACTACTTGGTTTAAAAATTCCTTTATCTTTGATTATCAAAATGATATTTTAACTATTGGTGTTCCTAATGCCTTTACTCAGGCTTGGTTTGAAAATAAATTTTCTAAAGATATTACTCAAATTTTCTGTAAAGTCACTGGCAACAAACTAAAAGAGATAAAATATGTTATCAAAACCAAACCTAAAGAAACTCAAAATGCCTATAATTTTCTTGCTCCCGACCCTAATGAACAAAAAAAAGATAAGATTAATAAAATTAAACCAACAAAAGATGAGTCGTTATGTCTTGCGGCTGGCCTTAATGCCAAATATACCTTTGAAACCTTTATTGTGGGCAAGCACAATGAGTTAGCTCATGCTGCTTGTTGGGCCGCTATTCGCCAGCCAGGAGAAACATATAATCCCCTTTTTATCTATGGAGGAGTTGGGTTAGGTAAAACTCACCTCCTTCAAGCTATCGGGCATGAAATGCTTCGGTCTAACAAAAAAGTTCTTTATGTTACTTCAGAAAAATTCACCAATGATTATGTTGATGCAGTTTATCATGGTCAAGGTAATACTTTTAAGAGTGTCTACAGAAATGTGGACTTATTGCTAGTTGATGACATTCAATTTATGGCTGGTAAAGACGGTACTCAGCAAGAATTTTTTTATACTTTTGATCAACTCCACCGAGCCAATAAACAAATAGTCATTACCTCTGATCGCTCGCCAAGAAACATGAAAGCCGTAGAGGCTCGTCTTATTACCCGTTTTGAGTGGGGTATGGTTGCCGATATCGGACAACCAGACCTAGAAACTAGAATAGCAATTTTAAATTCCAAATGCCAACAAAAAAACTTCCCCTTAGACCCATCAGTTATTCAATATATTGCTACAAATATAAATAATAATATCCGCGAATTGGAGGGGGCTTTGAATAGAATTATTGGATTTTGCCAATTTCATAATTGTCAACCGGACTTATCTATTACTAAACAAATATTAAAAGACTTTTTTATTGCAATTCAAGCCAATAATTTATCTACTCCTCAAAAAATATTAGAAGCTGTGGCTAATTTTTATAATCTCAATTTATCTGAGATTACAGGTAGTAGTCGTAAAAAAGAATTAGTAATTCCTAGACAGATAGCTATGTATTTATTAAGAACTAAAATAAATGCCTCTTTCCCGGCTATTGGTCAAGAATTAGGTGGACGAGATCATACCACTGCTATGCATGCTTGTACAAAAATTGAGCAAGAAATACGAAACGGTTCTAAAATTAGACAAGACATAGAGCAAATAGCTCAGTCAATCACCTCTGTGTATTAATTGTAAATAAAATGTTTATAACCCCTATTTATCCACAGACTTTTTAAAATTAATTAATTTTTACACTTTTTATTAACAATAACCCTCAATTTCATCCACAATTACAATAATAATATTTTTAGCTAATATTACTTAGAAAAAATAGTTATCAACCTTTACCCAGTTATTATTATTAATAATAATTTATATATAATTAAAATATTATGCAATTAACAATTCTCCAAAAAAATTTACATCAGGGGTTAAATACTATTAGCCATATTGCTGAGAAAAATCTCAGTATTCCTATTTTAAATAATATTTTAATAAAAGCTAAAAATAATATTATTACTTTAGCAGCTACTAATCTAGAGATAGGTATAACTAAACAAATTAGAGGTAAAATTATAAAAGAAGGAACAACTACCGTAGATGCTAAAATTTTTAGTGATTATATTGCTCTTTTACCTAATGAAAAAATTGATATCCAATTAGTAAATAAACAAGATTTAAAAATTAATTGTGAAAAATATAACACTGTCATTAAGGGACAAAACTCTGAAGATTTTCCAGTAATTCCTCAAATTGATAAAAAAATTAGTCTTACTTTATCAGTCTCCGACCTAAAAATAGCTCTTAACCAACTTCTATTTGCTATTAATCCGACCGATAGCCGCTTAGAATTAACTGGTATTCTATTTGATATTAATGATAAAAATATAAACTTAGTATCTACCGATAGCTTTCGTCTAGCTAAAAAGGAAATTAATTTCTGTTTATGTTCCGGCACTATGGATTCAAATGGTCTAAAAATTATTGTGCCTCTAAAGACCATGCAGGAATTGGCACGAATTATTAATTTTCCTAATGATGAGCTAACCGAAGATAGTGATCAAATTCAAATACACATTGCTGATAATCAAATTTTATTTGTTTATCAAGGTGTAGAAATGGTGTCTCGTTTAATTGAAGGACATTATCCTGATTATATTCAAGTTATTCCTACTAACTTTAAAACCGAAATTATTATTGACCGAGGAGAATTTTTAAGAGCTATAAAAATGGCTTCAATTTTTAGTGCTAATTCTAACGCCGTTGATTTAACTATTAATACCGATCAGCAACAAATAATAGTTGAGGCTGTATCAGGCCAAATTGGCAGTCATCAGGCTAAATTAGCCGCCAAAATAAACGGCCAAGATAACTCCATCCGTTTAAATTATCGTTATTTATTAGATTGTCTTAATGTTTTATCAGCTAATCAAATATCGTTTAAGATAATTGACGATGTCAGTGCTTGTAAAATAACCTTGCCTGGCAGTGAAGAGTATCAATATATTGTGGTTCCGCTCCGTAAATAGTTATTTAGCGTTAGCTATAGTCAGTAAAGAAAAAAGAGCCGTCTCGTTACCATGACTTCTTTTAGTAGACCAATTAAATTTTGTTAAATTATCTAATAGTTGAAGCAGATTATCCATTTTTAGTATTGAAGCCTGATTAATTAGTTTTTGGCTTACACTTTTTGGTAAATTTAGCGATTTTTCAATTTCTATCGGCGATTGCCCGGCCTCTAAGCGAGCCTTGATATCTAAAAATTGGAGTATCTGCCGGTTCAGTAGAACTAGACTACTGGCGATATTGTCTTCATTATTAAAAATTTCTTCAATTAATTTTGTTGCTTGGGATAATTTTTGATTACAAAAGGCCTCTATAAATTCAAATAGATGTTTAGTAGTATTATTTACTAAGAGATTAATATCATCTATATCAATGGCTTTTTTATGATCGCTGCCGGCGAGATAATTAGTTAATTTATTAAGTTCATGGTAAATTTGCCAAAAATCGCCGCCAGTTAGCTCTAATAATAGTTTTTTAGCAGCCGGGGTCAGCTCTACGTTTTTTTCTTGAATAAGTTGATTTAAGAATTTTTCCCTGTCTAGCCCTGTTAGTTTAGGATAGTATTTTGTTAATTGGGCTTTTTGAGTAAGGAGTAAAAATAACTCTTGTTGATTTTTATTAAGTAGCTTGATCCGTTTATTATTGTCAAGGACTGCTGGCTGATATTTCCCTCCCCGATATTTCATTTCCAGATTATAGTCATTAATAAATAAATAGATAGATGGCAATTTGAGTGTATCTCCCTTTTTTAATTCACTGATTAATCCATTTTCTACAGCCTGATTTTTACCAGCAAATAAATTATTAAGAGTGATAACCTTAGTGGAGTTAAAAAGAGATTGGTTATTAAGGACATTATTGAGCTCTAACCAATTTGTTTCGGGCACCTCAAAAGATTGCAGGTTACCAACAATATTAGAATCTAATGTTTTTAATTGTTGTTTATAATCCCGCTGAATTTGAAAACTTTCTGCGCCATAGCGGAAAAAAATCATAAACTTTATTTTTTGGTAGTAATTTTTTTAGTTTTTGAGGCAGGAGCGCTAGTCTTTTTTATTGTTTTTTTAGCTGTCGTTTTGGAAGTTTGCTTTTTAACTTTTTTCTCTGGGGCGGTTTTGGTTTTTTTAGTCTTCTCTTTTTTTGAAACTTCTTGGATTGAAGTCTCATTATTTTTATCAGCTGCGCTGATAATATCTAAATGCCAGCCGGTTAATCTAGCGGCAAGGCGGACATTTTGACCATCTCGGCCAATAGCTAATGATAATTGTTCCGGGTCAACAATAACAACCGCTTGTTTATTTTCATAGTTTAGATTTACTTGTTCAATTTTTGCCGGGGCTAAAGCATTAGCAATAAATTTATTTGGATCATCACTATACTCAATAATGTCAATCTTTTCCCCGCCAACCTCATTAATTATAGTTTGGATTCGCGAACCTCGTTGACCAACACAAGAACCAATAGGGTCAACATTCTCACTGTTAGCGGCTACTGCCACCTTAGAACGACTACCAGCTTCTCGGGCAACTGCCTTTAAGTCTACTAGGCCATTAGATATTTCTGGGATTTCTAGATAGAAGACTTTACTAAGAATTTCATCGGCCGTTCTGGACAGGATAATCTCCGGTCCCCGATTACTCACTCGGACTTCTTCAACAAAGACCTTGATACGGCTATTGGGACGATAATTTTCGCTAGGTATTTGGTATTGGGGCGGGATAATCCCAACAGTTTTTCCGACATCTACTAAAATATTGTGGCCTTCACGGCGTTGAACAATTCCGCTGATTACTTCCTTTTCTTTGTCTTTAAAGTCTTCATAAATCATATCACGTTCAGCCTCTCTTAATTTCTGGATAATTACTTGCTTAGCAGTTTGAGCGGCCATACGGCCATATTCTGTGTGGGTTGGCAATTCAATAATAATTTCATCGCCCACTTTAATGTCAGGTTTAATTAATTTAGCCTCACTAAGCTGAATTTCAGTTTTAGGATTAAATTTTTTAATAATTTCCCCATTTTCATCGCGTATTTCTGCCGGCAGCTGGTCTTCATGCGCCATAGCTAACCCCTTAGTTTCCGGGTCTATAGTTACAGTTGAATCCTGTAAATTTTCTAAGGTTAGCGGGGCATTAAAGGTTGGGAGAGGGACGTCTTCCACCACTGTCTTAACATCATAGACCTTAATTTTAGAAAGGTCTTCATTAAATCTGACTTTAATATTTTGATTTTTGTCGCCATAGTCTTTACGATAAGCGGCAGCTAGGGCTGATTCAATAGCCTCAATAACTGCCTCATAATTGAGGTTTTTTTCCTCGCAGATAAGTTTAATGGCATTCATTAATTCAGACATAGAAAAAAATTAGCTGATAAAAAAAGCTAGTTTAATCTAAACTAGCATAAACTAATTATCTCAGAAATTATAGCTTTGTCAATTATTGACAAAATTTACTTTATGTGTTACTTTACTATTAAAGTACCTAAAAAATATAAATAAATAAAAGGAGGTGCCCAATGAGACACTCATGCTTTTTCATCGCCCTAGTAGGTATCACTCTGGTCATTGCTGCTTGTAGCAGCAATACAGCCAGAGTGGAGGTTGGGTTGGACGCCAACGGTCAACAGATTTTAGCTGTTGACGCGAAAGGCGTCCTACCTGCTGAGAATTGGATCCAGTTGAGGGGTGACCAAGACTGGATAAGTTTACGGGCCTATTATTTGCAAAAGGCCCGTGAAGCTACCACTCCTGAAGCTAGCCAGGCCTGGTTAGACTTGGCTAATCAGGTGGCCGGACAAGGGACCACTCTGGCAAGACTAGTGAATGCCAGTGATTATCGGATCGTCGTGTTAGATGGTCCCTTCGCTGGTATTACTCTGGAGCCCGGTGAAACCAGCCCCACCGAGGTCCGGGTACCTGTGGGAAGTTTGATATTTTCCGTTGCCAATTGGGGTTGTGGGTGTAATAATTTACGAACAATTATCGTCCGGCAAATTTCGGCCGGACAAAAAACAGTGGTTATTGTTAACAAATAACCACTTCCCGCTAGTAATAGCGGGTTTTTATTTTTTAAGCTGATCCTTGCCCTCCGCTCTCTCCGCCATTTGGTAAATTTTGGAAGATGAAGTAAGTAATAGCGTAAGCTAAAACAACAATAAGAAGTCCAATAGCGGCTCGTTGAATAATGTTTTGCGCTTTTTTAACTTGGGTATCATTACCACCAGCGGTCATCCATAATATGCCGGCATAAATCATTAAGATAACAAAAATGGTGCCCAACAGACCAAGGACTACTTGTATTATAGTGGCTATATTGTCTAATAATGTATTCTCGTTGGTGTTGACGTCATAACTACCCCTAGCTACTGACTCCAGATTGTTCATTACCGAACTTGTTGAGTAAGCTTTAACCGTATGGCCACCAAATAATAGTTGACCGACTATAATTATAGTCCAAACGCTTGTAGCAAATATTTTTTTAGTCATATTTATTATGTAGTTATATAATAATCTCTATATTTTAATGGCACATGCTGGACACGAAAAACGACATTTAAGATAAAATATGTAATAGCGTAGGCCAATACCACAATAAAAAGTCCAATAGCTGACCGTTGAATAATGTTTTGCGCTTTTTTAACTTGTTCATCCTTACCGCCAGCAGTCATCCACAGAATGCCGCCATAGATTATTAAGATAAAAAAGATGACACCAATTAAGCCATAGACGATATTAACAATATTAGCGACTATAGGGAGAACACTGTCTTTGGTGGTGTCATAACCAGCAACTTCCCCTGTCATTTTAATTGTATTGTCAGAGAAGGCATCCTCAATACCCCGCGCCGTTATAAAGTGCAGAGGCGTTATTATGGTCATGATCGTTATAATAATAATGACTACACGTTGATTTATTATTTTAAAGAAATGGGATTTTATCACAAAATTTGTTTAAGAATGAAGTAAGTAATAGCGTAGGCCAATACCACAATAAAAAGTCCAATAGCTGACCGTTGAATAATGTTTTGCGCTTTTTTAACTTGTTCATCCTTACCGCCAGCAGTCATCCACAGAATACCGCCATAGATTATTAAGATAAAAAAGATGACACCAATTAACTCATAAACGATATTAACAATAAGTTGTATTTGGCTCAATAAATCGTTATCTCTGGGCCCCATCTCCCATTCAGTTATGGTAACCCCATTTAAAAAAAGTTGTTGTGCTTCTTCATTGTCGGCGTGACAAATAAGGGGGATAGGGATAATAGTATAGAGACAAATTATTAAAGAAACAATATTAAGTAAAATTTTCTTACGTTTCATAGTGACGCATAAATCATATCAAGGCTTGCCCTATAAACATTGTTATGGCATAAGCTGAAAGTACTATAATAAGGCCAATAACTGCCGTTGTAATGGTTTTTTGGGCGTTTTTTAGCTGAGTATCATTACCGCCAGCAGTCATCCACAGAATGCCGCCATAGATTATTAAAACAAAAAATAATATCCCTACTAAGGCTAAAACAGAGCCAACTATTTGTCCGGCTCTGGACTGAAGCGTAACCCCAGTTTTTAAACCAGCCTTCGTGGCTGCGGCATCAAGACCAAAAGATTTATCTTCTTCTGCCCTGGCACTAAGTAGAAAGAAATTACTGTGGATTAATGTCATTGACAGGATAGGTATTCCTATTAACCACACTATATTCTTTTTAATGGGAACTAATTTTTTAGCCATGTAAGACTATTTAAAAATTTTGTCTCAGCATAATTACTATATTATACTGAGGCAAAATTTGCCAAAACATTTTGGCAAATTTTATTTAATAACAGCTAACTTTTAGTCGGGTACCGCCGTAGACGGATTAGTCGCGCTAATTATAGCATTAATAACGAAGGTGCTTAAAGCGTAAGCCATTAAAACAATTACTAGGCCAATAACTGCCGCGGTCATTATTTTTTTAGCCTTAGCGATTTTGTCTTCACTGCCAGCTGCCGTCATCCACTGAAAGCCAGCTACAATAATTAGGACGACAGCAATAGTTCCTAAAAAGCCAAGCACTACTTTGATTACATTAGCCACAACATCGCGAGGATCAGTGTCGGATAGTCCTATATTTGCATAGGAGTTTTGAGTATTACCCCAAACGTCTAAGTTTTGCGCATTGACTGTGACTGGGGATAAAGAGATTAAACTTGTTGCCCAGACTAGCGACATAATACCAATTAACCATTTTTTCATAATTTTTTGTTAATTATTAATTATAAAAATTTTTAAATTGCATTGCTTAATGCTTTAGTTATAAACATTGTTAGACCATAAGAAGCCAAAATAATTATTAGACCAATAACTGCCGCGGAGATAATTTTTTGAGCCTTAGCCACATTATCTGGTTTACCGCCGGCAGTCATCCATATGAAGCCAGCATAGAGTATCAATACTACGGCGATAGTTCCTAAAAATCCTAATATAATTTTAATAACATCAACTACTATTTGCCGTGGATCCCTTTCTCTAAAACCAATATTATTAAAAGCGCAAGTAGCTATATTACCTTCTCCCCATAGATTAACCTGAGCCTTAACTGGCTGAATAGTTAATAGATTGATTATTAAACATTGAGCTAGTAGAAGGGTGGGTATAAATTTTTTTATTAGGTTCATAAATTAACTTTATTGAAATATAAAAAATCAATTCGCCATTATTATAACATAGCCTTATATAAGCTAGCAAGGGCTGTGGCCTTCTAGCTACTTTTAATTATATATAATTATTTGCTATAATTCAATAGACAAAGATTATTTTTTATTATGCCCATACCTAAATTAGTTGTCCGCAAACCCTCTCATACCTATACAGCATATGTTAATCGGACCGGCCATCGTTCATCTTCAATTGTTAAATCAAGGCAACCCAATACTCGACGGCCGACTCGCCGCCGTCTTAATTGGCCTAAGATTATTAAGTTTTTTGGGGCGTTGCTCATTTTATTTTTAATGATCAGTGTTTTCGCCTTCTGGTGGTTGTCACGTGATTTGCCATCACCTAATAAATTGCTAGAGAGAGAGATAGCTCAAAGTACTAAGATCTATGACCGTAAGGGTGAAACTATCCTTTATGAGATTCATGGTGATCAAAAAAGAACACTAGTTAATCTTGATCAAATTCCTGACCATGTTAAGCAAGCAACGATTGCCATTGAAGACAAGGATTTTTATAACCATGGCGCTTTTAGTTTGTGGGCCATGTTCCGCACTGCTGTCACTAATGTTTTGTTCCATCGGCGGGCTGGTGGTTCTACTTTAACTCAGCAATTTGTGAAAAATGCCCTATTAACTTCAGAAAAAACATATACCCGCAAGATTAAGGAGCTTATTTTGGCCTACCGGATTGAAAAGAAATTTTCTAAAGATGAAATTTTACAGATGTATTTAAATGAAATTCCTTATGGCTCCAATGCTTATGGTGTTGAAGCCGCTAGTCAGCGTTATTTCGGTAAGAGCATTAGTCAGGTAAATTTAGCTGAGGCGGCAATTTTAGCAGCCCTACCTCAAGCCCCAACCCGTTACTCACCCTATGGTCCTAACAGAGACACCCTAATAGCCCGGCAACGTTATATTTTAGATTTAATGGCCGAACAAGGTTATATTAGTAAAGAGGAAGCAGCTGAAGCTAAAGATTTCCCCTTACAGTTTAAGCCCTTACAAGAAAATGGCAATATTATTGCCCCTCATTTTGTGATGGAAATTAAAGGTCAGCTAGCCGAGAAATATGGCGAAAAAATGCTAGAACAAGGAGGATTAAAGATTTATTCTACTATTGATTTAGAAAAGCAAAAGATTGCCGAAGAGGCAGTAATGACTCAAGCTGAAAAAAATGTAAAAAATTTTGGCGCTAATAATGCTGCTTTATTTTCTATTGATGCTAAAACGGGAGATATTCTAGCCATGGTGGGCTCTAGAGATTATTTTAATGACGATATTGACGGACAGGTAAATTTAACCTTAAGGCCTCGGCAGCCAGGGTCATCTTTTAAGCCCGTAGTTTACGCTACTGCTTTTATGAAGGGTTATACGCCGCGGACAGTTTTATTTGATGTCGTAACTAATTTTTCTTTAGATCCAGACAAACCCTATGAGCCACATAATTATAATGGTCAAGAATATGGCCCAGTTACTATGAAGAAAGCTCTGGCCGGTTCACTCAATATTCCAGCCGTTAAAACTTTATATTTGGCAGGCCTAGACGATGTTTTAGTTATGGCTAAAAATTTAGGCTATACTACCCTAAACGATAAAAGTCGCTTTGGTTTGTCTTTAGTTTTGGGCGGCGGCGAGGTAAAATTAGCCGAGCATGTAGCCGCTTATAGTGCTTTTGCGCGTGATGGAGAGATGGTTAAGCCACGTTATATACTAAAAGTGGAAGATAAAGATGGTAAAATTCTTGAAGAGACTCAGCCGGAACATATTAAAGTTTTGGAGCCGCAAATTGCCAGAGAGATAAATGATATTCTTAGTGACAACGATGAACGTATGTATATTTTTGGGGCTAAAAATCATTTAACTCTTAATGATCGGCCGGCAGCTGTTAAAACTGGCACTACTAATGATTATAAAGATGCATGGACTATTGGTTACACCCCGTCAATTATTACCGGGGTTTGGGTTGGCAATAATGACAATAAATCAATGAGTAAAGGGGCTGACGGTAGCGTAGTCGCTGCTCCAATCTGGCAAAATTATATGAATCGTATTTTAACTGGCACCCCGGTAGAAACATTTAAAAAGCCAGAAATTGAAGATACCGGAAAACCTGTTTTAGATGGAGTCATCCCGACCACTACCGTAGTTAAGGTAGATAAAGTCTCTGGATTATTGGCTACTAGTTCTACACCACCCGATATGATTCGCGAAGACCGTTATTGGCAAGGACATTGTATTCTTTATTATGTTGATCGCGAAAATCCTCGCGGGCCAGCGCCTACTAACCCTGGAGCTGATCCCCAATTTGCTTCTTGGGAGGCGGGGGTTAAGAGTTGGGCCGAGAGACAGAAACTTAATTTAGCTGAACCGCCCAAAGACAGCGATAATTTACATATTCCTGAGAATCAACCCGATTTAACAATTATTAGTCCATCACCAGGACAAAATATTAGTAATCATAGTTTATTGGTTAATGCTACTGCTATTGCGCCCCGGGGGGTTAAAAGTTTTAATATATATATTAATGGCTTTTTGTTAAAAACTATTAATGGCGATAGTTTAAATGAAGTTATCAGTCTTGATTTTTTGCCCAATGGTCAGCACAAAATAGCCCTAGAGGCTTGTGATGATGTTAAAAATTGTACTAAACACGAGCTTACTATTATCTTGGAGGGTGGTGATAATATCAATAATTTAACCATGGATTGGCTATCCCCTGGCGATGGTTTGACTTATCGGGCAGCTGATTTTCCTGTGGCCCTTCAGCTTAAAATTAGTAATTTTAAGCTAGCCCATAAAATTAAAGTATATTACAAAATTAAAGGTTCTTCGCCCCAGCTTATTACTGTCGTCCAGCCGGACGATAATGGCCTAGCTAATATTAATTTTCCCCAGCCAGCTGAAGGTAATGGTACTTATGTAATAACAGCAGAGGCAGAATTGTGGACCGGAGAGATCGTTACTAGTTCCGGACTTACTTTATTGGTGAGAGGATTATAATTTAAATTAATAAACTAGCCCCTATAGCTGCAGCTTTTTGATTTTGTCCGATAATCCATTTAGGCCTATTAGGGGTTAGGCTTCGTTCGTTTATTATTTGTTTTACTACTGGTAAATAGGTTTTATAGTATCGGCTAACTCCTCCAGTTAAAATTATTACTTCAGGATTGAGGAGGTTATTGAGATTAACCATAGCTAAACCTAGGATTTTGGCAAATTTTTTTACTTTTTGTTGCGCCTGAGAATCGCCCTCTTGGGCAGCAGTAAAGAGGCGGCCGGCCGGATGACCCATTATTTTGTGGTAATAATATTCTAAATCAACTTCAGTTTGTTGATCAATAATCATGTGCCCAATTTCACTGCTGATACCTAATTCGGGGATAATATTTTTTCCATTTATAGCAATTGCTCCTCCAATGCCAGTACCGAGGGCTAGCACCACAAAAGTTGTGGTTTTTAAGGATTGGTGGCTCATTAAATAGGCCCGCAGAAAACAATTAACATCATTATCTAATGATATTTTTTTATCAGGAAATTCTTTAGCTAGAAGGTTATTTAAATTTTTGTTGTTTAATACAGTTAGGTTAGGACAATTTATTATTTGGCCGTTTTTAATTATTCCAGGTATGCCAATTCCAATAGTCTCAGGAACACTTTTTATTTTATCGGCCGCCCTAATTAATCGTTTAATTTCTAGATTAATTTGCTCAATTAATACTGGCAGGCTATCTTTCATAATTGGCTGTCGATGGGCAGCATAGACCTTTCGGCTCTGCTGGTTATATAACAGGCCAAAAATTTTAGACCCTCCAATGTCTAACCCTATGCTTAGTTGTTGTTTCATAAAGATTGGCTAAAAAGATTTTTAATAAATTCCCAATATTCACTATTACCATTTACTTCTTTTTCCCAATACCACCATTCTACCCCCCAAAGATAAAAAGTTTTAAAACCACCTTGGCGGCTGTATTCTAGGATGTCTTTTAATTTGTCTAAATTCATTGTTCGATCTCTTTCCTCTTTTGGTAAAGTGAAATAAGGCTGACGACCCCATGGCTCAGCCTGCATTTCAATAACAATGATTTTAGCATTAGTAAATAATTCAGTAATATTAGCCTTTATTCTAAAAAAGTTAGGAGTGAATGGATAGGTTATATAATGTTTGAGGGTTTTGCTATAGGTATGGCGATAGATTGAGGTGCCCATGATATCGGCTCGTTTGGCAGCGGGAATCCAAACACTTAACTCTCCACTGTCAGTGATGATAACTGGTTTTTTAGTATTTTGGCGAGCTAGGGCTATCTCTTTGTCTAAAAGTTTAATATCTAGTTTTGGGCATTCGCCAAAGCCAATTAAAAATGGCTCATTTTCTATTTGCCAGGCAATTACCATGGGGTTATTGTCATATCTATTAATAGTTTCTCGGATATAATTAAGTAATTTTGTTTGTTGATTTTCTTTATCCTGCTGGGCATACCATTCTGGATAGTGACATTCTGGCCAGCGAGGCAAGCGGGCCCCAACGGCTAAAATTATATCTACCCCTCTTTGGCTTGCTTGATCTATTTGCCAATCTAATTGGCTAAAATCATATTCTCCTTCATTTTTTTCAATTATTGGCCAATAAGCTATTAATCTTAAATGTTTAACCTTTAGATCATCTAGCATTTCAATATAAGCATCACGCCAATCTAAGCCCATATCATTTAAAACTAATGGGGAAAAAGTTAAGCCATAGGTAAGTTCTTTTGGCGGGTAGATTGTCCGTTGGGTTAGTCTAATCCAGAGTAAACTGAGGATTATCAAGCAGGTCAGAATAATAACAAAACGTCGCCAATGTTTCTTGATTTTCTTTATCATAATAATAAAAACAGTCCTATATTAATTAAAATAATACCAATTAGTTTATGCCAGATATTATCGCGATTAATTTCTTGTTTAAGTAGCTTGGGATAGTGTTTGCCCATAAAGAAGACGATTATTAGTAAAAATAGATATTGTAACCCTTGCAGACTGTTGACTAAAGAAACATCAGCTAATGATATAGCAAAATTAGTCATTACAAAGGCAATGAAGGCTGCTAACCGGATACCCAAGAATAGCGGCCAACTTTTTACAGTGGCCTGACGTCGCGGGCGATTAAAAATTAGCTTTCTATTTCTGGCTGGAACTAATAGTAATAAGGCCCCTAGAAAACTACCCAGCCTAGTCCAGATGAATGAATTAGCAAAACCCTGAGAGTCATATATAAATTTTATAAATACATAGTAAGTCGCAAAAACAAAAGAAGCCACTAGAGAGTTAAATAAAAGACGGCCAGTACTGCGCATGCTGGCTTTATGGGGTTGGAGAAATTTTTTTATTTTAATCCACCATTTATGCCAAAGAGTGTCGTGGGGGTTAAAAGAAACAAAACCACTGCCGACAATTAAAATAATAAGGGCTGCCAACTCTTGTGATGTTAAATTGTGTCTGCCGATTAAAAAATTTAAAAGCAGGGTAAAAAATGGGATAAAAGAGCCAGCTATTGGTACTACTTTAGTTGTTTCACCTTGATGTAGTGCTTTATACCAAAAATAGAGGGCGGCCATAAAAATTAAACCAGCCAAAAGATCTAATAATAGCCAGCCAAACGTTGGTATGTGTCGATTAAATATAAAAAGAACGCAATTGCCAATACTCCAGATGCCCACATAAAAGGCGTAAGATACCGAAGAATGAACTTTTTGTGACAGGAAATACTTATCGGCCAAGTATACTACTCCATTTAAAAGATTAGCTAAAATCGTAATTATTAGCCACATATTTTATAATCCATTGTTTTTACAAATATTAGCATAAACCTTGCTACTGGGGCGGGGTTGGCGTTTAAGTGAGGGGTAATCAACGGTATAAAGCCCAAATCGAGGCGTAAAGCCCTTATCCCACTCAAAATTATCCAATAATGACCAATAAAAATATCCTTTTATATCACAACCATTCTGGATAGCCCGATGGACCATCTTTAAGTGCTCTCTAATAAAATCTGCCCTGTATTGATCTTTGGCGTCAGCTATTCCATTTTCTAGAATATAAATGGGCAAATTATATTTTTTAGCTGACATTAAAACATCGTATAATCCATAAGGATTTATGGGCCAGCCCAAATCGCTATGTGGTAAGTTATCTAAAGAACGTCGTCCTAGACCAATTAGTTTATAAAAATAGTAATTAATACCTAGATAGTCTTGGTAGCCGCTAATTTTTTGAAAAAAATAATCATTTATAATGTACTTGGCAATTTTATTTATTTTTTTATTAAACCAATAGTCATTAACTGGTTCAAAATACTGGCTATTATTGGCAATGCCTACTAAGCATTTTTTATTGGCTAAATGCAGGCTTTGATAAGCCAAGGAGTGGGCTTGAATTAGATTGTTTACCACCTTTTGCCAGGCGTTTAAATTTCTCTTTTGCGGTGGCCAATGACCTCGCCCATAAGCATTCCAGGCGTAAATCATCGGTTCGTTAATAGTGCACCAAATTTCTACCCCAGTAATATTTTGGGCCAGATAGATGACATAATTATTAAATATGTGTGGCGCAGCCTGATTTTCCCAGCCGCCGATAGTTGAAAACCATAGTGGATGAGTAAAATGATGAAGAGTAACTACGGGTTTAATTTTTTGTTTGAGGCATTCATTAATTACTGCTTGGTAGTGCCGTAAGGCTTTAGTATTAAATTGTCCTTGTTTGGGTTCAATCCGGCTCCATTCAATAGAAAAGCGGTAGGCGTTATTGTTAAGTTTTTTAGCCAGACTGATATCTTTTTTAAAGTAATGATAGGAGCCACAAGCAATACTGGACATAGATCCATCAATTGTTTTACCCGGTTCCCAGACAGACCAATCATTAAGATTGTTGCCCTCTGTTTGGTGGGCAGAAGTAGCGGTGCCCCAAAGAAATTCTTTAGGAAAATGGTATAATATTTGAGAAGTCATGGCATGACCTTATTTATTGACTGATAATAATGGCAGTATATCATTTTTTGCATTGGGAGACAATAATTTTTTGCTGTTCTTAGTGAATTATAGTATAATAATAATAAAGTTTTAATCCATCAATCATGAAATTAAAACATTATCTTTTGATTAATTTAGGGGCCGCAATTGTTTTTTGGTTGCTCTGGTTTATGGTTCTTTTTAGGGTAGATCCACTATCTACTAATTGGTTGGGGTGGGGACTTTTTTATCTAACTATGTTTGCGGCAGTTTTTAGCACCATGTCTTTGTTTGGTTTTATTTTGCGGTTTAGCCTCATCCGCCAACAATTAGCTCATCGGGCAGTTATCATTGCTTTTCGGCAGGCAGCCTTAATTGCGATTGGTGTGGTTGTTATTTTATGGCTTTTGTCTCGGCGGTTGTTCAGTTGGTTTAATTTATTTATTTTAGCTGGCGGATTGGCAATGCTGGAATTTTTTATGTTAAGTTGCCAACCTCGAGATAATCACCCTTCAGCTCATAAAATTAATAAATATGAGTCAAGACCTAAAGAAATAATTTCCTCCACCTTTAAGGAGGATCATTAATTTTGACTATATGTGGAATTTATTAAAGATTTTTCATAAAAAAAATGACCACTTAGCAGGTAACCGTTTTCCTTTAGTGGTAGTTGGCCAAATTATTGAAATAAAAAAACACCCAGAAGCCGATAAACTAACAATCGTTAAAGTAGATATTGGTGATAAACAATTAGATATAGTATGTGGCGCTAATAATATTGAAGTTGGTCAATTTGTCCCAGTTGCCCTGGAAGGCGCTCATTTACCATCAGGAGTGGTTATATCTTCTAAGGAAATACGTGGCCAAATATCTAAGGGCATGCTTTGTTCAGCGCAAGAGTTAGGGTTAGGGGAAGACCATGAGGGGATTATGATTTTAGATAAATCAATAGTAAAACAGCCAGGTCAAAGCCTAGACAGTTATCTAAATAATAAATAATTTTAATATTATGGAAATATTTTCTACCTCTCATGATTTAGTTAATTTAGCCTTAGTTATTGGCATTATTGCCCTTAGCGCGGCTATGGTTTATTTTTTTATTACTGCTGCTGGCTTTATTCGGGAGATGCGTAAAACTATTGATGAATTTAATCGGCAGTTGGCAGTGGTTAGCCAAATTACTGACTCCATTAAAAGCAAGCTGTCATTTATGTTTTCTTATTGGTCAGTTCTAGGAAAATTGGTAGATAAGACTATTAATTTATTCCAGAACAAGATATTTAAAAAGGCAAAAAATAAGATTTCCCATTTTTCTTCAGCCAAAAAGCATGAACCAGGAGAAGAGGATGCTGAGAGAAATGATCTAGATAGCCATATTGAAATTAAGGTAGAGCCTAAAAGTAAAGTTAAATCTAAGGCAAAAGCTAAAGCTAAAAAATCAAAAATCAAAAAAGATATTTAAGGTTTATTAGTTTTAGTAGATTGTTGTTTTTTAGTATATATCTTTTTAATGTTGCGGCACTTAGGAAAGGCGCTGCAGGCGAGAAATGGACCATATCGCCCTATTTTTATGACCATTTTAGCGCCACATTTGTCGCAGACTTCATTAGCATATTTTTTAGCTAAATGTTGATATTTTTCTGGTAATTCTTGAGGAGTGGATTTTGATTTCATTGATTTAATGTTGCGGCACTTAGGAAAGGCGCTGCAGGCGAGAAATGGACCATATCGCCCTATTTTTATGACCATTTTAGCGCCACATTTGTCGCAGACTTCATTGGTTGGCGTTTCTGGCATGATGTCTTTTTTAGATAATTCCTGACTTTTTTCTTCTAAATGTTGGTGGAATGGCCAATAAAAATCAGCAATAATTTTGGACCAAGCTACTTCTCCCCTAGCAATATCGTCTAGGCTATTTTCTATACTGGCGGTAAATTGATAGTCCACAATATTAGGAAAATGTTTTACCAATAAATCATTAACTATTTTACCAATGGCGGTTGGCTCTAGCCGTTTATAATTATCTCTTATTACATAACCTCGTTTTTCAATGGTCGCAATAATTGGGGCATAGGTAGACGGCCGGCCAATGCCATATTTTTCTAATTGTTTTACTAGCCCAGCATCACTATATCGAGCCGGTGGTTGAGTGAAGTGTTGGTCAGTTGTTAGTTCTAATAATTTTAGAGGTTCTTTATCCGTAAGATGGGGTAAAATTTTCTCTTGAGTCTGTTCAGGGTAAATGCTTAAATATCCAGGAAAAGTAATTGTTTGACCGGTAGCTAAAAACATTGCTGAGTCAGCCTCAATATTTATTGAGAGGTGGTCAATTTGTGCTTCCGCTGCTTGGCTAGCTAGAGCCCGCTGCCAAATAAGTTCATAAAGTCTAAATTGGCGTGGATCTAAATATTTTTTTACTGATTCTGGTGTTCGATTAGGATTAGTCGGCCGAATAGCCTCATGAGCTTCTTGCGCCCTTTTGTTTTTATTAATAAATTTACGAGGGGTTTTAGCTATAAATTGTGAACCGAAGTTATTTTGGATAACCGCGCGAGCTTGGTGTATGAATTCGTTGGATAAATCAAGGGCGTCAGTTCTCATATAAGTTATGAGGCCAACTTGTTCTTCGGGGCCTAAATTGATGCCTTCATATAATTGTTGAGCTAAAACCATAGTTTGTTTAGCCGAAAAACCTAGCCATCGATTCGCTACTTGTTGCAGGGTTGAGGTTGTGAAGGGGGCGGGCGGTATTTTTATAATTTTTTCCCTGGTGATTTTTTGGACATTATAATTTGCCTCTAAGAGTTGTTCCTTAATTTTTTGGGCTTCCTTTTGATTGGTTATTGCTAATTTATCTAAAGTTTTTCCCTGCCATTTTACTAATTGAGCAGTAAATTTTTCCTTATGAGCCTGTAAGTGGGCGCTAATTGTCCAATATTCTTGTTTAATGAATGCTTCTATTTCCCTTTCTCTTTCAACAATTAATCTTACGGCTGCTGACTGTACTCGCCCGGCTGATAAATTTTTAGCGACTTTTTTCCATAAGAAAGGAGATAGTTCATAGCCAACTAATCTATCTAATATCCTTCTTGCTTGTTGAGCATTGATTAAATTATAATCAAGTTCTCTAGGCGTTTTGAGGGCATTTTTAATGGCTGATTCGGTTATTTCGTGAAATACAATGCGATTTTTTTGTTTAGCTGGCAGTTTTAATAATTGCTGAAGGTGCCAGGCAATTGCTTCGCCCTCTCGGTCTTCATCAGTAGCTAGAATAACCTCATCAGCTTTTTTAACTAGGGATTTTAATTTAGCTGCTACTTTTTTAGCTTTAGCTGGTACTTCATACTCCGGCTCAAAGTTATTGTTTATGTCAACGCCAAGTTTTTTGGTTGGTAGATCACGAACATGCCCAAATGATGATTCAACAATATCAGTTTTAGCTAAAAAATGGCTAATAGTTTTAGCTTTAGTTGGCGATTCAACAATAATTAAGCGCATATTGTTATTTGTTTTAATTTATTCCACTATACGGAGTTGCTAGTGGCAAGTCAAGTATTGTCTTAGAATTTTTTAAATAGTGTGGACTGGGAGTAATTTGCCGGTAGTGTTTAAGTTTAGCCAGTCCTTGGTAGCCATTAATACTAATAACTACAAAATCATAGCGCCATTTATTGATTTTATATTTTGGCAAAAAATAATTAGCCGCTATTTGTAATTGTTTTTCATGGTAGCCCCCCATTATTTTATTGGTACGGCTAAATTTATTAGTAAGGTATAGCTTTATTTCTATAAAAACAATAGTGGATTGTTGCTGGGCCACTAGGTCAATTTTTTGATGATGATAGTGC
Source organism: Patescibacteria group bacterium (assembly GCA_022705845.1). Classification (GTDB taxonomy): domain Bacteria; phylum Patescibacteriota; class Patescibacteriia; order Patescibacteriales; family Patescibacteriaceae; genus UBA1359. The sequence goes on from JAKJDQ010000003.1 coordinate 36,164, forward strand.
CAATTATTAGCTAAAATTTTATAGTCAGCTTTTTGAAAATACGCCCAGGCAACCGCTTGGCCAAAATTGGTCCAGGGGTTGTTGTATTGGTTCATGGTTTACAGTGGAGGGATGTTTAGAAGGTAGGTTTATCTGGACTTAAATTGAAGTAATCCACAAGTTATCCACCGCTATGAATTTTAGCTAATGTTAGCCATTAGATAAATATTTTGTCCAGATTTTTATGGACTTTTCCACTAAATATTTTGTCCAGATTTTTATGGACAAAAATAAAAGAATTAATTTGAGGGTATCTTTGTTCCACGTGGAGCAAAGATGAGGGTTGTGGACCATAAGGGATTTGAACCCTTGGCCTCTTCCATGCCATGGAAGCGCTCTAGCCAGCTGAGCTAATGGCCCATTTATATAATCTCCGTGCCCTCACCATGAATCGAACATGGATTTAGGGCTTAGGAGTCCCTTGTTCTATCCATTGAACTATGAGGGCCTAATTTTGCCGACAAAGACAAGTATTGGTATTGTAGGGGAAAAATAACTGTTCGTCAAGAATATTTATAAAAACAAAAAGGAAGCCACTGCGGGCCCTTCATTTACATAAAATGTAAAAAATTGAAATGGCCCCGACGGCCTCCTCCTTGAAATTTTTATAAAAATTTCAAGAGCAAAATTCTTAAACCGGCTTCAAGGAACTTTTGATCTCCTTTATGGTGATCTTGGCCCTTTTATTTTTATTTTTTATTTTTTTTGGAGAAGCCAGAGTAAGAAGTAAAAAGAACTATAGAGGTAGTATAGCACAAAATAAAAAAGTGGTCAAGACTTCTGACCACATTCCTCTAGACTTAATGTTTTATTGAATAAAATGGCTTTTTATTTTTAAATCAGAGATTACTATTTTAGTCTATAATTTTCTAGACTTAATAAAAATAAAAATAATTTTTGGAGGTCACGGTGGGAGTCGAACCCACGAATAACAGTTTTGCAAACTGTTGCCTTAGCCTCTTGGCGACGTGACCCAATTAAAATTAGTCTAACAAAAAAGATTTAGTCGGGCAAGTATGATTATTTTTTGTGTAATTTTGGGCAAGAATTATGGGGTCTGATTGACTGAGGCGCTTAAAAATGCTAGAGTTAGGCTGATATTAGGAAATAAACATATTGGTAAGTCTAATATAGGCCGATCAATAAAGGCTTTCTTTGTTGACGGTTCATTATTTTTATTAAATAGTTTGCTTGCAGTCAAAAAGATAGTC
>JAKJDQ010000048.1 GCA_022705845.1 Patescibacteria group bacterium
CCGGCTCCAGATAAAATCTTTTTATCTAATGCCTCAATTAAGGCCTCAGTTTCTACAATACCGCCTCGCGCTGTGTTGATAAGCAACGCTCCCTTTTTAATTAAACCAATGTTTTGCCGATTAATTAGATGATGAGTAAATTTATTTTCTGGCACATGCAAACTAATAATATCGGAACGTCTTAATAGTTCTTCTAAAGAAACATACTTAAAACCTAAAACATCAGCTAAAAAATCATTGCGGTTAACATCATAAGTCAGGACCTGCATATCAAAGCCTCGTGCCATCTTTATTAAATGTAGGCCAATTTTTCCTGCGCCAACCACCCCAATAGTTTTACCTCGCAAATCAAAACCCTTAAGTCCTTCAATACGATAATCTTCACGAGTAGTCCGAAGATAAGACTTATGAATATTGCGCGATAAAGTTAAAATTAAAGCAAAAGCATGCTCCGCCACCGTGTTTTCTCCATAAGAAGGCACATTAGTTACCATGATGCCTTGCCGCTCACAATACTCTAAATCAATATGGTCAAAACCAGTCGAGCGAGTAATAATTAATTTAAGCTTGGGCATGGTGGCTAAAACCTTAGAAGTAAGTTTTGAGGTAATAAAAACCATTAAAACTTGGCAATCTTTAGCCAGCGGCGCCGTTGTCTCATCTACCTTATTGCGAGTAAAAAAAAGCTCATGGCCAGCTAAATGTTTAGTAAAATATTTTTTCTCTCCAGCCTGAACATCAAAAATGGCTATTTTCATAAGACAATTTTAATTATTAGATAATAATTATAGCAAAAATATAGGTTTCTAGCGAATTAAAAGATAAAAAACCACCACGATAGCCAGGGCTAATCTGTACCAGCCAAAAGGCCGAAAATTATGATGCTGAATAAAATTAAGAAGCCATTTGACGCTTAACCAGGCGGTAATAAAGGCAGTAACTGTGCCAATACCTAAGGCGATAATTTCTGGCTGGCCGAAAGACCAACTACTTTTTACTAAATCTAGCCCAGTAGCGGCTAGCATGGTCGGCAGAGCTAATAAAAAGCTAAACTCTACAATGGTTGACCGCTTTAATCCTAGGGCTAAACCGCCGACAATAGTAGCCGCCGACCGAGAAATACCCGGGATAATAGCTAGCGCTTGGCATAAGCCAATAAGACATGCCTGCCGATATGATATCTGCTCCAAGCCTTCGCCCTTTTTTTCTTTTTTCTTGTGGTAATACCCCTCAAACCACATTAAAAATAAACCTCCCAGTCCCAGGGTAGAGGCAATCAGCCAAAAGCTATCCATAAACTGGCTTTTGACTAAAGGGTAAGCCAACAAACCAATAATACCCGTAGGAATAAAAGCAACAATCAATTTTAAAATAATTTTGGGCTGTTGGCATAATGTCTTTAAATAAACGACCAGCACGGCTAAAATAGCCCCCAATTGAATAAAGATATCAAAACTTTTGCTAAAATCAGAATTAACAATGCCCAACCATTCACTTAATAAACGAAGGTGGGCGGTTGAAGAAATAGGTAAAAATTCCGTAATCCCCTCTATCGCTCCTAAAACTAAAGCTTGCCACCAGTCCATAAAGATAAAAATAAATATAAAGATATCTATATTGTAAAGCAATTTTTATTATCCGCCAAGTTTTTGACTGGCTCGCCCAGGACTGATACAATACCAATATAATCTAATAAATTTTAATTCTATGGCTAATATTTTCCTTCATGATGAGTTTAACCCAGAAGATACCGCGATGCTCCAGGCGCTTTATTCGCGAAGCCCTGAAAGCGTAGAAAAACACGTGGAGAAAGTTAAAAAAACTGG
>JAKJDQ010000004.1 GCA_022705845.1 Patescibacteria group bacterium
AATAATAATCCAATTGTTTTTTTTCTTTGACGAATTCAAAACCCAAGTCTAAAACCTTGGCCTCAAGGGCATCAGAACTATCAATAAAAAACTTCATCTCTAATTCAACGTTCATATGGTTGTTAGCTCGGGGACAAGGATTCGAACCTCGATTAACAGGGCCAGAACCTGTCGTCCTGCCATTAGACGATCCCCGAAAAGTAGTTTTATTAAATCATATCTAAAAATCTTTGACAAGAGCTCGCTTAATAGTCGGCAACGAATGACGCATTGCCGTTTCTCCTAAAGCAATAAAGTCAGGAATCTGATTAAATTGAAAGGTGTCAACAATATCATTAAAGGCCGGACGGACAATAATTAAAGACTTGTGCCTTACTTTTGCCTGAGATAATTGGTATTTAAGAGACTGATCGCGAATAATAGTATAAGCCTGAATAAGAGTAGTAAATAAAGTCGGCCTATTTAAAAAATTAACAGCCGGTGGGACTGACACATCAACAGCAATAATAACTTTACTGGGAGTTTTAACTAAGACGCTCGCCGGAGTAACATTAGATGAGCCGCCATCAACAAAATAACGATTGCCATATTTAACTGGCGGTAGCAAACCAGGAATAGCAATACTCGCTAACACTGCCTTAGCAATACTCCCCTTGTCAATAACTACCTCTTGTCCATTGGCTAAATCAGTGGCCACGACACTAAGAGGTATTTCACAATCACTAAACTGCTTACGGCCAAAAAGACTGTAAACGAATTTTTGCATCTTTTTGCCAGCCAAAAAAGAATAACGCGGATTGCCAACATCAACAAAAGTTCGCCATGCTTTAGAACGATTAAAAGAAAGACTCAGGGCTTCAAGATCATCTAAGGACTTGCCTAGAGCTAATGAAGCGCCAATTATAGCTCCAATGCTAGTACCGGCTAGATAATCCGGCCCAATACCAGCTTCAGCTAAGACCTTAAGCACCCCGATATGGGCTAAACCTCGCGCCCCACCGCCGCCCAAGGCTAAACCAATTTTATGTCTTGCTCCCGCTGAATAGTTAACTGACAACTTGTCCATTAAAAATTTCTAATAAATTATCTAAACTTGCCCCCTCTTCTATATTATTTACCTTATTTTCAGGGCTAATTAACTCATTAGGTTTTGATTTAGCTAACAATCTAGTGGTCACGGTCAGCGGGCGACCATAAACTTTAGCCATAATATCCTCAATCAAATGCTTAGCCGACGGTTGCTTTATTTGGTCTTGATGTAATTTATAGCCAAAAACTAAACAAACCTGATCCCCCTCTATTTGGGGCAGGCAATCTTTAAGAACTACTGAAAGACCAAAATTATGATTTTTTATTTCATTTACCACTAAAGGCCAGAGGTCTAGCAATTCTTGGCTTAATAGCGGAGCTACTGCTTCATCTTTTTTCTCTTTTGTTTCATCTTGTTTATCTTTCTTTTTAACTGACTTCTTAAGGGACGATGAATCATGATCTGATAGCCCCGACGGACTAACGGGTTTGTCTATTTTAGATACTCTCTCTGATTCATTAATTCCAATGGCGCGGACAATGGCCAATTCCACTGGCAGTTGAATAATAAAAGCTTCTCTGGTCTCATTAAAGGCTTGAATAAACAGCTGTAAAAATTGGACTAATTGGTTAATAGTTAATTTTTGCCGCAATTCTAATAAACCAAACATATCATCTTCACCCCATTGCCCTTGATATTCTACTAATAATTGAGGATTAATTTTACTTAACAATAATTGACGCAGGGTTTCAATTAGGTCCTGCAAGAAAACCCTAATATCTCGGCCATCAGCCACCAGTTGATTAATAATAGTAATAGCTTCTACCGAGTTTTGTTCACTTAAAGTTTTAATAAACTGGCTAATAATTACCAAATCACTGCTGGGGGCCAAAAGATAAAAATCTTCCATGGTCAGATGCAGCTCGCCATTTTTCATTGGCTGGCTAACGGCCATTAATTGACCAAGTAAACTTTCAGCATCTCGCAAGTGACCTTGTGAATTTTTAGCTATAGCCCCTAAAACCGCTTCATCGGCTGACCAGCCTTCTTGTTTTAAGATATAATGCAATTTTTTAATAATATCGGCTTGGCTAATTTTCTTAAAATCAAAACGTTCACACCGCGAAATTACGGTGGCTGGGATCTTATGGACTTCGGTGGTACATAAAATAAAAATAACTTGCTCGGGCGGTTCTTCCAGGGTCTTAAGCAAAGCATTAAACGACGAAGTAGAAAGCATATGCACTTCGTCAATAATAAACACCTTGTATTTCCCCTGGCTAGGCGCTAAATGACTACCGGCAATGATATTCTCTCGTACATTATCTACCCCAGTCTGACTAGCGGCGTCCACTTCAATGATATCTAATGATTGACCAGCAGCGATAGTTAGACAATTAGCGCAATTATTACAAGGCTCAGCTGTATCCTCAGGACGGTTGAGACAGTTAAGAGATTTAGCTAATAGCCTAGCTACGGTGGTTTTACCAACGGCTCGGGGTCCACAAAATAAATAAGCTGAAGCAATTTGGTGTCGTTTAATTTCTTCCGCCAGGGTAATTTTGACATGATTTTGCCCTACTACTTCTGCAAAAGTTTGAGGCCGATATTGACGATATAATGTGGACATAGATTAAACCTTCTGGTAAATAAAGAAACCGTGTCTTATGTTTTGATCAATCTTAGATTGGACCAAACGGAAACCGTGCTCTTTAAAAAAAATATTTAAAGTATCTGGATAATAGGCTCGGATATTTAATAAATCTAATCTCTCTTCTGGCAAGCAATGAATTACCTCGTTACGAGCTTTAATAATCACCTTTTTGTTAAAAAGAAAAAAGAAATTTAACAAAATAGCGCCGACAGATTTTTCTTTAAGCATCTCTAAATTAAGCACACCACAACTGGGGTCAATGCCAACACTGCGCAGCGGCCTTAGCAACCACTTAATTTTTTTGGGGTCCTCTAAATATTGACTATAGAAATTAAACAATTCTAAATCTTCAGAATTATCTAAACTGCGACGTATTCTCAAATCTAAAAAGAGTAAATCATTTTTTTTCAGCATGCTATACAGGCTGTCCACAATATTAGTTTGATTAACATTACTAATAGTATTGCCAAGAAATAAAAAGGCACGGCAATCAAAATCGGCAGTTAATTGAATAATTTCTTCCCGAAAATCTTTGCTCATAATATCCGCGCATAAATATTGGGTATCAATACCTAAATTCATCAAATTACTCACTGCTAAATCCAACATCTGACGAGAAATATCTACCGCAAAATAAGTAAAATTATAACCATCTTTTTTAAGCTCTTTAAGTAGCGGCTTCTCGCTAGAAGCATCACCGCAGCCAAGACTAACTAAAGCAATTCTTTGTTTCTTTTTTAGTTCCTTGGTTATAAGGTCATAATACTCAGGCGATGAAAAATCAACCGGCACTGACTTAGCTGAATGATCATAAGAACCATAATACAGATCAGCTCCTTCTTCAGTGTAAAAAAATTTCTGATCCAAATCACGATTTTTGAGACAATCAATTAATGATTTATCTAATTCTAGATCAGAAATTAAGGAATTAATAGAATCCATATTATTAAAATTATGTAGAAAATGTAGATATGCCTAGTTTAATTTGTGAACCATGGTGAATATAACCTTCACGAAACTGAAATTCAGCTTTAAAGTTATGGCCATCACTAGAAATTAATAAAACATCGGCTGTTTGATTAAATTGCGGATCAATAATTAATTTTTCAAATAAACTTTTGTCAGTTACCTGCCAAATAATAGCATTGGCATGATCATAAATTAAATTATACATCCTAGAATCAAGATTCACAAATTGTTTTTTATATAATTCTTCTTTAATAGCCGATAAACTAGAAAAATGACCCTTTTGCAAAAAGTGCTGCCAATTAGCTGCAGCCTCATTAATAGTTAAGCCTTCGCGATCATAATCCAAAATTTCTTTCATCGGCAATAAAATAGCTTGTGTTTCAAAGGCCATGCACACCTGCCTATTGCTGGCTAAATTACTAATGGTGCTAAGATTATGCTGTCGGTCAACAATTTTTAATAAAAGGCAACGGACATCTTGGCTTCCGGCCCAGAGTAAGCGCTCTATATCATCAACAAACTCTTGGCCTCGGCAATAAAAACTTTCCCGATGTTTAGTCACCGCATCCACCAAAAACCCAACTTCTGGACCAAATTTTTGATAGATATCTCCCATTAAACAATCTTCACAATCTTCTACCGTATCATGAAGTAAGGCGGCCGCAGTAAGCACCGGGTCACTAAATCTTTGAGCTAAAATTTCTGCTACTGCTAAAGGGTGAGTAAAATAAGGCTGGCCTGATTTGCGTTTCTGTCCAGCATGTAAATGGTAGGCTAAATTCCAAGCCTGCTCTAATAATAATGTTTGATCATCGGCTAAATTAGGAAAATAATGTAAAAGTTTTTTCATTGACCACCGACTAACCATCATATTATTCAGTTACTAAATTTTCTAAAGCTGCATATTGAGACGGCTTATCTTTGGGTATGAGAATGGCGATGCGGTTGCCTGGTTCGGCTCGAAAATAGCTAACGCTGGCTTTAAGTAACCGCCATCTTTGCTCATCATGGACAGCATAATAATGGCCATCTGAGCCTTGTTCTAAAGTAGCTATCAGGCGACGACGTTCTACTGGCCCGACTTGCTTATAGACCAATTGACCGTTAGGGCCAATAGTTAATCTTAAACTATCGCCTTCTACTAGTTTAGACTTAGAAGCATAATTGGTGGGCACTTCATAAGCCTGATTATCGCTAGTCACCATTTGCTCTCCATTAAAATAACCTTCAATAGTAAAACCAGTCTGACCGGCTAAAATTTCTTCTGAGGTATTATCTAAAGATTGAAATAAATGATTAAAATCAGCCATAAGGGCTGTCAACTTCTTGGCTATAGATTGTAAAATCTTCATTTCTTTCTCCGACAATATATATTCCCCCTTTTTGGCCTGAATGGATTGATTATTGACGGTTGAGAGAGAAACTGATGATGTTTTATCGGCTTGATCATTGTGATCAAAATTAATAGTTTCCCCTGGTTGCCATACTTGTTCCTCGTCTCCCTCATTAACTAATTTTTGTGGCATATTAATCAAGGTTTATTTTACTGCGTTGAATAATTTCGGCTTCAATTAAAGACCTGGCTTGACCATATTTGAGGCGGCTTAACTCCCGAATTTTTCCCGCCATTACAGGATCACAATTGCCAAATAATGGCCAAGGCGTCCTCAGGGTAAAAGGACGAGAAGACATATTATCCACTAAAAGTTTAATATAGGCCGTATATTTCTCCACATTTATAAGATCGTAAGCATCAAAGGTCGGAGCAAATTCTTTTTGAAGAACCTCGGCATCTTCCGAACCCACCTTAAAGCTAATTAGCGTACCAACATTACCAAATACCGCGTCCTTAATGGCGGTATCCCCACGGCTAATAAGCTGGCCGATATACTGATGGGCAATAATTAAACCAAGCCCATATTTTCTGGCTTCAGACAAAATCTGACAAATAGAATTAGTAGTAAAATTTTGAAATTCATCAATATAAAGAAAAAAATTACGACGCTCTTCTTTGGGCATATCAGCCCGAGATAGGGCCGCCACTAATAATTTGCCCACCAAAATCATACCCAATAAATAAGCATTCATTTCACCCACTAGTCCTTTTGGCAAGCTAACTAATAAAATCTTGTGCTGGTCCATAATCTCCCGAAAATTAATGGCGCTCTTCTGCTGAGCAATAATCGGGCGCATCATATCATTAGAAATAAACGAGGTTAATTTAGAGGTAATATAAGGTACAACGTTAGCTAAGGCAGCATCACCTCCGGCCTTCTCAGCTTCTTTGCGCCAAAAATCAACCACCGTAGGATCAGAGCAACGTGATAACTTGAGATGGCGAAAATCAGCATCAGCTAAAACCCGAGGAATTTCCATTAAAGTTGAGCCCGTCTCTGGATCGGCCATAACCAAAAGCATGGCGTTACGCATGTATTGTTCAAAAATTGGTCCACCGGTAGCCTTTAGATCATAAAGCTTATCAAAAATGCCAATCATCTCATTAATTACAAAAGTCTTTTGCTCTGGATAGTGAGGATCAAACTCCAACAGATTTAGCCCCATTGGTCGCTCTAAATCAGCAGGCGCAAACAGAACTACATCCTCAGCCCGTTCAGCCGGTACTCTAACTAAAATATCATCAACTAAATCACCATGCGGATCAATTACACAAACGCCCTGGCCATTAAGTACGTCCTGGATAGCCATGTTAGCTAAAAGCACAGACTTACCAACGCCGGATTTACCAATAATATAGGTGTGGCGCAGGCGGTCATCTTCTTTAATATGAATCTCTCGTTTTATCCCCCGAAAAATATTATAACCCAAGAGCAAGCCCTCACTAGGAACCTCTGAGGGAGCAGACGCTTGTTTAGCGGTCAGCCATAAAATATTTGGCGTCTCCGCATTACGTAAGGGAAAATGATACAAACTGGCTAGTTCCTCGGTGTTGAGTAAAAAACTAGATTTTTCATCAAAACGACGATAAATAAATTGCTGAATTAATTTTTTAGCTGGTTTGCACCGCGGTTTAGCCTGAAAGCTATTACCATATTCATAATAATTATATTGGCTCATAGCATTAGCTAAATCGCCCAATAGGTTATCGGCTCGTCCTTGATTATTAGCACAAGCCACTAGACGTAAATTAACATTTAAGCCAGCTTTAGAATTTTTTTGTTCCATTAACTTTAGCATCTCCTCTTCCATGGCCGTTAAACGTTTTTCAGCTTGCTTAGTATTTGCCTCTTCCTTTTTGGTCTTATTACTGCTAAAAGCGTCTGACCAAAAATCGCCCAGTGATGACCAAATACTAGTTTTGAGAGCCGCACTCACTGATTTCTTTTTATAGGCTGTCTGGACAATTTTTTTTACTGCTCCGTGCCAGCTACCATAAGCACTACGCACTGTATACTGGATAGCTAAACTCTCTCCTAAAGATAATTTAGACATCACGTTGAGCTGGGAGTTCATCAAATCAACCTCTTGCTGATTGTATGTTTTTAGCGGCAAGGCATAGTGCCGAGTTGTCTTAAGAGAACCAACAGCAATAACGCCTTGGGCCGTAAATATATTATAATCAACTACCTCTTCTAATACCGCGTCAGGGTAATGAGCGTTAATTTGCTGTTCTAAATAACGAGCCGCTCGACGTGGAGCTACTACATAAAAGGCTATAGCATTACTATTGGCCACAATCTCAAAAGAAAAATGATCATCTCGCCCCCACAACCACACCGCCCATCCTCTTTGAGCTCTAAGACCACCAATGCTGGCAAAGATAGTTTCTGCACACGAAATTTCTTCCCGCATCTGCTGAACAGTAAAATCTTGATTTTGGTCTTTGGGCCGATCTTTAGTTAATTTTACTAAATAAATAACATGGTCAAAATAACCATGATTCTGACACCACTGCCAAATTATAGTCCGCCACACCCACACCACTAACCAAGCCAAGGCGAGAGCAATTATGATTCCAATAATTGCCATCTGCGGATTACCAACGACCGATGATACAAGTTGATTCATATTATTTATCTTTTAGAGCAATAATGCGGTCAGTCTTTATCTTGACCTCCTGTTCTAGAAAAAACTTGTTAAGCCCCGGGATAATAGACAGAAAATGACGAACCAAACTCATAATCTTCCGCCACTGTGATTTAACGTGGTCTAACAGAACATCAATCTGCCTTACCGTCTGCGCTCCAACTTTTTGAAGTTCCTGTTGTTTTTCTGGGGATAAAGACAAATAAATATCAGTTAAACCATCTTCTAAAATATCATCAATGGCTTCTTGCCGCGGCGTAAGAGGCGCTACTGGACTAATCGGAGCCGTAGTAGTTGCCTGGTTAGTAGAAGCGGCAACCGCTACCGATTCTAAAGTCTCAGTGCTGGCTACTGGTGCTACCCTTTCTTTTTCCTCGCTAGCTGCTTGTTCAACCTCGGGGCTAATTAGGGGCCGTTCTATTTTTTTAGACCGTAATTGTTCTTGGGGCATAAATAGTATTATATAAAAGAATTATACCACAATTTTCTCTTAGAGAAAAAATTGTCGCTTTCTATTATCTTATGCTATAATTTAAGGAAAATCAATAACTAAAATTTATATGAGCCAATACTTAAAAATTTCACCAAAAATTGAAGAATTGGTCATTGATAATCCTCGAACCGCCGGATCAGTTAGCTGGATCAATATAAACAGTGCTGGCAAAACCGAAATAGCCTATTTACTCAAACGTCAACATTTTAATCTGCGCCACTTAAAACAATCTCTATCCCGCAACATTGCTCAAAGAGCTATTATTGAGAAAGAAAAAGATTATATTTTTATTATTCTCCATTTTCCTATTATTAAAGATGGCCTTATCGTGCCTTCAGAAATTGATTTTTTTATGGGCCATGGATATTTAGTAACAGTACATAATGGCAACCTGCCTCCACTAAATAATTTTTTCAATCTATGTAGAAAAGATGAAGATTCTACTCTAGCCTATGAACTAGAATCCTCATCTATTCTACTTTATGAAATTTTAGAGCACCTTATGCACTATTGCTATCAGATCCTAGATGAACACAGTAAGCGTATTGCCATTGCTCAAGATATAGTGTTTAAAATTGATAGTGACCAACGCAAGACAGCCCAAGAGCTTTTAACTTTACGTTATAATATCATTAAAATCCGCCGCATTCTGCAAAATCACAAAAATATATTACAAAACCTAACCACCATAAAAAGTAGTTTAGTACCGGCCAGTGAACTTAAAAAATATTATTCTACCCTAGTGGATCTCTCCAAAAGAATTTGGGAAAATCTAGATAATCAAAAAGAGATGATTGAAATTCTACATGATACTAATGAATCACTCCTTAATGACCAAATCAATCAAATAATGAAAACTCTGACTATTTTTTCAGTCATTATCTTGCCCCTTAACCTCATTGCTGCTATTTTTGGCATGAACACAATAGTGGGTATGCCGTTTATTAATAACCCCCATGGCTTTTGGTATGTTGTTATTATTATGATGTTGCCAACAGCCGTCATGCTACTTTATTTTAAACGGAAACACTGGTTATAATATCTTCCAGCTGACTTAAGGTTTTAATCTGCATCAATTGCTCGCGCAAATATTTAGCTTGCGGCCATCCTTTAACATACCAAGCTAAAAACTTACGAAATTCAATAAGTCCTGCTTCTCCTTTATAAGCTACTATTAACTGAGCGTGATGCCTTATTAGCTCTGTTAATTCGGCCCAAGATAAATTAATCGTTTGTTGTTTTTTTATTTCCTGAAAAATCCATGGCCGACTTAAAGCCCCGCGACCGATCATAATTCCATCGGCTAGACTTATTTGGAGCATCATTTTAGCTGTGGTTAAATCAACTATCCCACCATTAGCAATTAAAACTCCGCGTACATAGGGGCGACAGGCCGCAATAGCCGCCGGGTCTGTCGGCCCACTAAACCCTCCGCTAACACTACGACCGTGGACTGTCACTGCCGCCAATGGTAAGTCAGCTAAATAAGCCACCAGTTGTTGAGCACTAATTTCTTTATTTTGAGCCCGTAGTTTAATAGAAACTGGCAGGTCAGTATTGCCTAGCACGGCCTGAGCCACCTGTCTGGCCCGAGGTAAATCTGCCCCCAGGGCAGCACCTGCTCCCTCTTTAATAATTTTAGGTGCCGGGCAACCATAATTAATATCTAATCCATCTGGCTTTATTTTATCAGTTATAAGCCGAGCCGCTGCCCCAAATTGATCAGGTTTAGCGCCAAATAATTGTACTATATAGGGCCTTTCAGGCTCAACAAATTTTAACCTCTCTAGGGCCTTGCCAGGATTATGAACTAGGGCAGCAACGCTAGCCATTTCACTAACTACTATATCAGCTCCATAGCTGCGACAAATTTGTCGAAAAATACTATCAGTAAAACCAGCCAGTGGAGCTAAAACAGTTAAAGGACGCGTCGGCCTAGTCCAAACATTATCCATACTAAAATAAGGGCACAAGCCGACTACCACCCGGTTCATCCTCCACTCCATAGCCAGCTGAAGCTAATTGACGCCGCAATTCATCGGCTAATTGAAAATTGTGATTCTCCCGTGCTGTTTGCCGCTTATTAAATAATGCCTGCACTTCTGGTGGTATATTGGTTAACATCTCTAAATAATGCTGGCTACCACCACTAAGATCTAGTCCCAATACCTCATCAAAGTCTTTAATAGTTGCTAATTTATCTTTATTAGATAGTTGACTGTTTAAAACTTTAAACAGTACCGCCAAGGCTCGCGGACTATTAAGGTCATCATTAATAGCCTCTAAAAATTTTTCTTTAAATAAAGGCGACACTTGGCCCACCACCTGACCCAAAGTAGCGATTTCCCGATATAACCATCGTAAGGCCTTATCAGCTGCGGCTAAACCTGCCTGGCTATATTCCATTGGCTTGCGGTAATGCACCTCTAAACAGGCATACCGATAAGCTAACGGCAACCACCCCTTATCTATTACCGCCGCCTGTAAAGTTAAAAAATTAGCTCCACTCTTAGCCATTTTTTTGCCACCAGCAATATTTAAAAAAGCATTATGCAACCAATAGTGAAAAAATGTCTGGCCAGTAGCCGCCTCTGCCTGGGCAATTTCATTGGTATGGTGAACATTAATGTGATCTACTCCGCCCGTATGAATATCTAAATGGCCAGCTAATAATTTTAAACTCATGGTGGCACATTCTAAATGCCAACCCGGGAAACCCTTACCCCAGGGTGAATCCCACTCCATCTGCCTCTTTTGTCCCAATGGACTAAATTTCCACACTGCAAAATCAGTGGGGTGACGTTTTTCTGGATTTTTCTCTATACGTGCTCCTTCTTTTAATTTCTCCAAGGGCAAATGACTTAATTTATTATAATGAGGCACTAAGCTGGTATCAAAATAAAGCCCATCACTGATACGATATAGATACCCCTTTTCTTCAAGAATTTGCGCCAACTCAATCTGCTCTTTTATGTATTCAGTTGCCCGACAATATTTAGTCGGCGGTATGATATTTAAGGCCCGCAAATCCCCCTTAAAAGTTTTAATATAAAAATCAGCAATCTCCCACGCACTTTTACCTTCTCGCTCAGCCCCCACCTCCATTTTGTCTTCTCCTGCATCAGCGTCGTCAGTTAAATGCCCAACGTCGGTAATATTCATTATATGCTTTACTTCATAACCATTATACAATAAGGTCCGCTTAAGAAAATCAGCGAAAACATAGGCCCGCAAATTACCTAAATGGGCATAATTATAAACCGTGGGACCACAAGTATAAAAACCAACAACTGGCGGCCGCTGCGGTTCAAAAACCTCCAGTCTCTGTGATAAAGTATTGTGAAGCCGTAGCTTGGGCATAATTATAATAGGGCCAGGAGGCCATAAACTACGACAATGGCTGCAAATTCAACAGCAAAAATTCTTAAAAAAGTGGTTCCTGGGCGATCTGGATCAATAAAGGGCATATTTATTATATTAATTATTACTAATAAAGAATGAAAACTAGCCGCTCCTTGCTTTGGGGGTTACCCAAAATCCCATATACTTGCCAAGCATCAATCTCGTTTGGGCTTCTAGTCCAGGAATAGCTCCAAAAACTACAATAGTGACAGGTAAAAAAATCCATTGAGCTATCATGCCTAACCGACGCCACCAAGGCGTCTTAACTGGCCGTGGCGGTAAAAGCAAAGAAGAAATAATCGCCGATAGCACCATGCCAACCATGGCGATGGTCATTAATATTCTGGTAACATTAGGTAAATTATTGGATAATACTGTCTGGTTAAAACGATCACTGCCCAAAAATAAAGGTAGCCAACCGATACATCCAATAATTATAGCATTGGTAGCCCAAGAATGAAAACCATAGAGCTGAATAAAAATTTTATCCAAAAAAAGTTTCCTGGGAATAACGCGCCAACTCTTTATAGTATTAAACATTAAATAAGGCACGTTCTCTACGCCCCAGCCCCAGCGGCGTTGCTGCTTATATAAATTGCGAGCCGTCTGCCAAGCAGTCTCGTCCATACAAACATCCATAGATACTGGATAATAAAGTGGCTCTACTTCATAATCACCCCGATAATAACAAAAACAATGCCAAAAAATTCTAGAATCTTCACTAACCATCTTGGTGGACCAAAAACCAATTTCTACTAAAGCCCGCCAGGGCATAGAATGAGAAGAATAGGTCGCTAATTTTTCTTGGCGAATCTGCTGCATCATCTGCCAAAAAGTATTAGAATAAGCAGCCACCCGTGCAAAAAATGGCGCTTGCCAGATATTATTATGATACATGGGAATTGGCTGGTAGCTATGACGATAAGGTTTTTTAATAGTCAAAAATTTATGGCTCAGGCAATAAAAATAATTTTCATAAATAACTGTATCACTATCAAAAACACTGGCAAGAATTAAATTATAATCTAAACCTAAAGGGTCAATGATTTCTTCTTTGGCCTTTCTAGCTGCCCAGGCTTGGTTAGCCCCCTTGCCCTTAAGTTCACCGACTAAATTATCTGGATGGACAATAACCCTAAACTGAAAAAAACTATTCTCATATTCTTGGCGCAACCGTTCAGCCACAGCCTGAATGGCTGGCCCGCCTCGCTCTTCAATAGCTAAGATAACTATCATTTTGTCTCGAGGAAACGATGATTTAATTAAGGCTTCAATGCTTGGCTGGATAATATTATAACCTTCATTATAGCAAGGAAAAATAACCAGATGATATAAATCACTCCACTTAACCCCCACGCTTACTACTGGCTCTCCCTCTAGGGGGGTATAAACTAAATCTACTGGCGGCAAAGCCAAACACTGGGCCCGCCAATCAACCCTTAAATTATGAGTAATCTGACGGTAAGCAGAAATTAAAATAATAGCTAAATAAATTACTAATAGCAGCCAATAAACATCAAAAGCAATAACAAACATAGCTACCCATACTGGCTGAAAATAAGAAAGAATAATTAACACTAGTAAAGTAGACCACGAAAGTAACCCGGGAAGAATCTCTAAAAAACGATAAAGCGCGTGGTCTCGACCAGTTAGTTCAGAAGCCCGGCCAATTTTTAAATAATCAGTGGTCATGGCTGTCCTTTTCTTCTTTCCTAAAATCTGAAGTAATATTAGGCTTGCTAATCGATTCTAAGGATATACCATGAGTTAATTGACTGGGCGAAGATTGTAATAAGCGCTGACGCTCACTACGTTCTGCCCGGTAGCGCTTTAAACATTCAGGGCAATATACTGGCCGCTGACCATCAGGCATGAAAGGAACAGTAGTCGGCTGCCCGCAGCCATCACAAACTGCGGGAAAACGCTGCTCTGAGATATTGGATTTACTAACAGCTGCACTAGCTGGCTTAATTTGATCCACTACATTAACTACCTTCTTTTCTGACTCTGTTACCCCAACCTGATTAAGATGCCAACGCATAATCTCTTCTTCTACTACGTCCCGGCGACTGGCATAATGGCTGCGCGTATAATCAATAACCCTCTCAGCGTTATTAGTTTGCTCATTTTGACTTAGCGGTGGTAAAGTTCTGGCTGAAAATGGATCGGACGTAAGCCCATCAATCATTAATTTAATATAAAAATTAAATTTAGGAATATTAACTAGGTCTTCTTCATTAAATAGGGGTAAAAACTCTTTAGCTAAAAACTCAGCATCAGTCGCCCCCACCCGAAAAACCACTAAAGTACCGACATTGCCAAAAACCGCCGCCCTGACACTATCCGTTAATTGCTCAATGTATTGATGGGCTAAAACTAGACTTAAGTGATATTTGCGAGCTTCAGATAATATATTAGCAAAGCTATCGGTAGCAAAATTTTGAAATTCATCAACATAAAGATAAAAATCACGCCGCTCTTCTTCCGGAGTATCCACTCGGCTCATAGCTGCCAGCTGAAGCTTAGTAATCATCATTGACCCAAGGAGGGCTGAATTATCTTCACCGATGCGACCCTTACTTAAATTCATAATTAAAATTTTGCCTTCATCCATAATCTTTCTTAGATCAATAGACGACCTAATCTGTCCCACAATATTACGAATTAAAGAACTAGATAAAAATTGACCAACCTTATTTTGAATAGGAGCTACTGCCTCAGAAGCAAATTTATCATTATAGCTGCTAAACTCATTAACCCAAAAGGCCTTAACCACCGGGTCTTGGATTTTTTCCACCACCCTCTTACGAAAATTCTTATCTGATAGCATCCGAGTAATAGCCAGCAAAGTAGAATCCGGATAATCTAAAACAGCTAAAATGGCATTGCGTAGAATATATTCTAGACGCGGTCCCCAAGAATCAGCCCATAATTTTTGAAAAACACCAATCAGCCCGGAAGCTACCAGGTGACGCAAATGAGGTTCAACCTGTTCCACCACGTTAAAAGCAATCGGATATTCAGCGTCAGCCGGATTAAAATAAACTACTTCTTCTACTCTTCTGTCGGGAATATAACGAATGATCTTTTCCGCTAAATCACCATGCGGATCCACTACGGCTAACCCCCGTCCTTTGTTAATGTCCTGGGCAATCATATTCTCTAAAAGAGTTGACTTACCCATACCCGACTTGCCAATAACATACATATGGCGACGGCGGTCATCAACCTTAATGCCAAATTTTTGGTTTTGATTACGAAAGGTGGTCTCGCCAAATAGAGTTACTTCTCCGTTCATAAAATAATAAACAAGTTAGTTTATTAAGCCCCTGGCAAATTACTAGGTGGTGGAGCTTGATGAAATTTACTATCTTCTGACCCGGTGTCAGCCGCCTGATATTCAGAAAGCTCCTCCTCTTTAACTGGGGCAGTATCTTCTAGGGCTGACAGAAAAAATTGGTCAAGCTCGATATCATCATTAATAGCCTCATCAGCTGGTAAAGCCATCGGTGGCTCCATTTTTTTGCTAGCAGTTTTCTGAAGCAATGGCGCCTTGGTTACTGTCTCTATTGGAAAATGCCATAAAGTGGCGATTTCTTCAACATTTAAATACCACAGGGAACGACCCGCGCTATCATCACGCCCCTTATAGGCCTGCATGATTTTATTCTTCTTGCGGATAACAGACTTTAATTTATTTATATAATTACCAGACGTTTGAGTAACCTTAGTGTCTGGCTTTAAAGAATTTAAATCACTAGAATTAAATTGTTTAATAAAGCCCACAAAACCATTAACGGCCTTAGGCTTATTCATTACTTCGCGTCGAGCCACATAAATCATCCTAATTTTCCCCAAATAGCCCATTTTAGATACTTTATCTTGGATAGCCTCAATTTGTTTCTTTTGAATTGGTAACAAATTCATCATCTTAAACTGCTCTTCCTTCTCTTCCTTGGTTTTAGCTGGTATAGCCTCCCCTAGTCCAAAAACGCTTACCACTAAATCGCCAATTTGGCTAATTAGATTCAGTATCCAATCTAAAAATTTATCAATAATATTTGCCTTGTATTTTGGTTTATTGCCTAATACATTATCAATAGCCATCTGGCCAATAGCCGCCCAATCCATCAAGGTCGGTACCAGTAAGACTTGGTACCATATTTGTTCGCCCGGTCTAAGGGAACTCATAAGATCCATTAAACTGGCCATAGGATCCTTAAAATAATATTCTGGCCGGCCATATTCATATTCAAAATCTTTATAGGTTTTAATGGGTAGCGCTTGTTTATATGGCGGTTCCATTTTTACCGGGATAAACTCAGCGCCCCACATATCAAAATCAGGGTCAGGAAAGTGGTCAGGCACCGTACCGACATAATCCTCAACTTCAGTAATTTCTGCGTCAGGATATTGAGAATAAATAGCTGTTTCTACTAAATTGCGAAATTGTACCGGGGTGCGAACTAAAAACTGTATATAACCGTCAATACCCACTACCTCAAAACTAAAACCAAGCTGAAATTTACCTTCCCAATAAGTTTCAATTAAATTAAAAGTACTATGCGCTCCGGCTAAATAAGCCAGCATATTCTCTAGGGCCTTGGGGGTTTGTTCATTGCCGCGGGGAATATCTATTGCCAATAAAGTGAAATGCTGTTTCCTAAAAAATAAACGGCGCCGCCAGCTAAGCCAAACCATAAGCGAACCCTTAAGAAACATTATGGCCGGAATCATCCATCCATAATATAAAATCAACCTTCTGAGTATTTCATCAGTTGGCAAATAGAAAAAATTAATTAATGGTGCTAAATTCATAACTACTAGACACAAACTAATTCTAGTTTAGCATAAGCCCTAGTAAAAGAAAAGCCAAAACCAATGAGCAATTTACTCTTTTAGGGTATAGGTACCATCAGGCAATTTCTGAAATAATTGTTTATTGGAAAGAATAAGATTGATGGTGGTCGGCTTAAGCAACCTCTGCTCTAATACTTTTTTAGTAATTTCTTCCTTGGTTAAGGGATGACGGGCTTGACGCAAAATACGAGTAACAATATCTACTGCTTTACCAGCCTGGTAGCCTGATTCTTTAAGGGCATAAACACCCCGCCCTACTAAAACATAGCGGCTATCTAGAATAAGCTCATTATGAACCGTGGCTTGGTTAGCTAACTTATCAGTAAAAATTTGATTAATTCTCTCAGTAATCTCCCGAAAATGCAAAGGCTGGTCAGCATTTTTAAGAACCAAATAAATTTTATCAGCTATAGTCCGAGGTCTAATTTCTGGCAAATCTGCTTCTCCCCAGACACCAAATTTATTTTCTTCTAAGTGGCGAGTAGCTCGCAATACGGAATAGATTGGTTTATATTTATTAATAAGTTGGCTATCCTGAAAATTCTCATAACCAGCCAAAGCACTGGCTAAATCAAACTTATTAGCGCTCACTAGCTTATCAGCATTATCCTTAAAAACATCCAGTTCAAAACTTAATTTAATTAAATCTTCTAGCAAAAAAAGACGTCTGGTCTGACGTACCTGTTCCACTAATTCCTGAGCTAATTTTTCTAAATGGTCAATAGCCTGATACTTCAATTTAACAGCATCATTAAATAAGTCAGAGGTTACTGGGTCAAAATCATCAACCAATACTTTAGAAACCAAAAAATCAAAATTATTACGATAAATAGGCCGTTGCGATTCTTTTAGGCCCTCATGGCTTAAAGCCAAAAAGCTACTCTCTAAATACTCTTTATCCATCAGACCACCATTGTCAGCCAAGAGATCATCTAGGGCATCGCGCAATAAAATAAGTTGCTTCTCCATGTCCCGCAATGCCTGTAATTTCTTAAGACCAACCGCTTCAATTTGCCGCACTCTTTCTCTGGTAAGACCATAGCTTGATCCAATTTGTTCTAATGTCTGTTTTTTAGGATCATTTAAACCAAAACGACGAATTAAAATTTCTCGCTCCCGAGGATTTAATTTTTGTAATAATTTTTTTACTAATTTAAATAAAGAAAAATCAGTAGTAAAAATAGAATCAGCAGATTGATTAGTCTGGTTGGCCATAGGTATAATATTTGTAGATAAAATTCACTAAAAATTTAACACCTTTATAGAAATAAGTCAAGGGCTTAAAATAAAAAACAACCTATAAAAATAGGCTGTTTTTCTATGTTTTACCACTTAGCAATTTCCAGCTTAGTAAATGCTTGGCGATGGCCCAGAGTTTTCTTGTAACGAGTCTTATTTTTGTATTTAACTACTCTAACCTTTGGCGCCTGACCATGTTCAATAACTTTAGCTTTCACTCCATTATCTAAATCTGGCCGGCCCACTTGGACCTCTCCGCTGGCCTCATCAGCCAACAGTAAAGTTTCTAAATTAACTTCACTCCCTGGTTCTAAAGATAGTTTCTCTACCTTAATGACTTGGCCCGGATGAACGGTATACTGCTTGCCACCGCTGACTATTATCGCCAATTTTGACATATAATCTATTCTTCAATAATAAAAATAATACCCCTGTTTATGGGTATTTCCATATTACGGCCTTTTCCTAGCCTTGTCAAGGCGGGAAAAATAAACCACTATAATGGCCATAACTAAAAATAAGAGAAGTAGGGCCAAACGTTTGCCCTGGCTTTGTAAAAATAAGGCACTGACGCCGAAAATTAAAGCTAAAAAATAATAAACTAACACTGATCGCCGTACTCCCCATCCCAGTTCCAGTAGCCGGTAATGTAAATGTTGCCGATCGGCTGACTTTAAGGGGTTCTTACCACTAAGCACACGGCGAATTACTACCCAAACCACATCTAGCATAGGGATGCCCATAATTAACAAAGCAATAGCAATTTTGCCTCCTGAGATAATAGCCAATACTCCCAGAAAATAACCAAGAAGCAGTGACCCTCCGTCGCCTAAATAAATTTTAGCCGGCGACCAGTTATATAACAAAAATCCAGCGCAAGCGGCGGCAAAAATTAAACTCGCCAGGGCAATGTCTGGTTGGTAATACTTAGTAGTTAAGGTAAAAAGAGCAATAATAATACTGCCAATGCTAATCAGCCCAGTTACTAAACCATCTAAACCATCTAATAATTTAGTGGTGTACATTAAAGCCAAAAGCCAAGCAAAAGTAAATAAGTCAGCCACAACAACAAAATGGCGCATAATACCTCGCCATTCAAATAAATTAATCTGCCATTTATTTAAAAATATTAATTCTCCATTAAGGCCAGTTATTTTATTAATCCCCACCCCTCCCGCGATAACTGCTATAATAGCGGCAATAGAAAATAGTAATTGCGCACTGGGCCGTAAATTGTAACAATCATCTAAAGTACCGCCGATCATTAAAACTAAGCCGCCAATCCATACCCCAAGCCAATGTCTACCAGTTAAATCACCAGCCACCAGATAGTCGCGAAACAACCACATCGCTATACTAGCGGCAATAAAAATAGCCCACCCACCTAATAAAGCCACCGGTTTAGTCTGCAATTTACGAATCTGATCTGGTCGGTCAACAATATGCCATCGCCATGCCAACTGTTTAATAAACGGGGTTAAGACGGCCGACAAAATAAAAGCTAATAAACTAGCAAGAATGTAATGATTCATAATGTTTATGGCTAGAAAGCCAAACTATTATCCCAACTAACCAAATTATTCCCAAGGGATGGTTAAGATAGGGACTAAAAACATGAACCAGCGCTAAAGTACTTAAACCTAAGGCCCAGGCCTGCCCCACAACACCATGTCTCCAGGCTTGGCCTATAAGCCGAATAAGCCAGATCAAATACCACAAAGCCAGGATTAAACCAAACTTAAAGATTATGTCTAACCAGCCCCACTCAAAAGCATAAGTAGTATAGGAACCCTGAGGATTTTGAGCTAAAACGCGCGGATCGGCTGAAATATAAGTAATGGTTGCTCCAAACCCGTAACCTAATAGCGGCGCCTGAACTATACTTTTTAACATAGCTGGCAATAAAGACCAGCGAGAAGAAGCCCCGGCCTCGCTTTCTAAATCACCTAAACGCTCTTCTATAATATCCGCCGGCCTAAAAGATAACTGAGGCCGAGGCCAAGGAAAATTAACAATAATAAAAATACTTGCCAGAGAAACTAGCCCAGCCAAAATCATAGTCATCAACCAACGCCAAGTTATAGACCAATGATAACGACGAGCAATAGCTATCAACATTACAAACATTAGCACCCCCAAGGCTAGCCAAAAGGTTCGAGAAGAGCCGACAATAATTGGCATTAAGACTAAACCAAGTCCAATAATCCATAAATAACCGCCATCTTTAGCGAACCATTTTTCCCAACGGTCATGAGGTAATTTAGTCGCCAAAAACCAACTAGCAATAACTACCAAAATTAATAAATAAATATGGGATTGAAAAAAAATCCGATAAAATTGAGCCGACATCTTAGTAATTTCTCCCACCTGCGTATCTCTAACCCAACGGTAAATCATAGACTGCCAGGTTGACGATAAATGAGTAAAACTATAAAGCAGTAAACTAGTTTTAGCAACAAGCCAGCCAGTACCAGCAGTTAGCACCGCCAACCAGTCCGCAGACGACCATTTTTTAATGGAAAATAACGGCCCAATAATTAGCACAAATAACCAACCATTAGCATCAAAAAAGAGATTGCTTAAATTATTGCCCCGGATTAAACCATTAATAATTCCCCAGGCCAGCATTAATAAAAAAATAACTACCCCACTGGATTTCCATTTACGCCACTCCAGGGTTAATGGCTTTTGGTGATGTCTTATGGCAATGAATTCTTTAATAAACCACACTGCCATAATAATAAGCCAGAGACCAATACGCAAAGATAGGCGAAAACCGCCCCAAGAATATGACAATAAATAACCCTTAGAATCAATGATAAGGTCAATAAGTAAAACATAAATGGCCCAATCTAATCTTACTATGGCTAGATAAAGACTAGCTGCCATAACTAAAATAAAAATCCAGGGACCTAGCAGTGGATAAAAATAAGTTAGAGCTGACAATAACTCAACTATAATTATCCCCTCTAAAACATAACGAACCTTAGTCCAATTCACTGGTAGAGCCATAGCGCTTTATTATTAGTGCCAATCAACAAATTGGCCAATTTTTAAATTATGGCGCCCCGCAAAACCAGCTGGCACCTCTAAAACCGAATCAACAGGCTCACTGGCTGTATACTTAGTGAGCTGCGACTCTTCCCCCTCCTCTGGTTGAATATTGAAGGTTAACTGAACAATTTGTTTGTCTCTTAGCCACACTAAATCCAAGGGAAAAAGCATATCTCTCATTACTATTGTCGGCTGGGATAAAACCGGCCACACAAATAATAAGCCGCAATCTGGACAAGGCTGATGCATCTTACTAAAGCCACGATATTTATCAGCTTTGGTAGTTAAAATGGCAATCTGGACCTCACTGCCATCGGGCAATACTAGTTCACCGTCAGCCTTAAAGCTGGGGCCGCGCTGACTAGCCCACCACACCCCATAAACAAGGGCCGCAATAATTACTAAAAAAATTATAACTAACCACCAATGTCTATTTCGGGTCATAAGGCAAACGATGTTTAACCTTTATAACGGTCGCCGCTTCTTGATACTTTTTAACCTGAGGTAAAAAAGGTAAAAGCTTATAAGTAAAACTGGGTAGCCATTTGCTTATGCGTCCTCCGCCAGCTACCGTAAATAAAAAATCATCATAAAATAAGCCTCCTTTACCTTGCTCAAGCATAGTTAACCACAAATCCCAATCCTGAAAACGTTTAATGGCATTATCAAAGCCAGGAAAATCTTGTCGCCTAATTAGGGCGGAAGTATGAATATAAGGTTCACGGCGCAAACGTTCTGGGTCAAAGGGCCATAAATGAAACTTCTTTCGGCCTAACCGAAACGAAGAATAACAATAACTAGCTTGAGGATTACGCATTAGACTATTAACCAATTTCTCTAAGGCATCAGCTCGCCAAAAAATATCGGCATCACTAAAAAGAAGAAAATCTCCTTGAGACTCATTCCAGCCACGATTACGGGCGGCGTTGGCTCCCCTATTTTCTTGAACAATTATTTTATAAGGTATTTTAGCCTTCTGTAATTTCAGTTCATAAGCCAACAGGACTTCATCTAAATGATCAGTAGAGCCGTCATCAACAATAATAATTTCAAAGTCACGATAAGTCTGAGCAAGAAGACTGTCTAAACAACGGCCAATTTTGTCAGCCTGATTATATACAGGAATAATAACTGAAATCATAATACTTCTTTTATTTTATCTCTTAAAAGACGAGCCTGCCGCGACCATAAAAATTGAGAAAGACGAGCCTGCCCCGTTTCTCCTAGTCGCCGCCTTAATGATTCATCATCTAATAGACGACGAACCGCTTGGGCTATGGCCTCAGACGATTGTGGGTCCACCATAAGGCCAGTTTCTCCATCAACTACCGCATCCCGCACCCCGCCGCTTTGGCCGGCAATCACTGGTTTGCCAGCTTGATTAGCCTCAAGATAAACAATGCCAAAGCCTTCAAAATCACTACCCTTAGACCGCGAAGCCATAACAAAAATATCGGCTAACTGGTACCAGGCTGCTTTTTCATTATCATCAGCATCAGTAATAAATATTACAGCCTCATTAAGTCCAAGATCCACGGCTAACTCCTTACAAATTTTTAAATAAGGACCATCGCCTACTATAATATAACGCAATTTAGGGTAATATGGCAACAATTGAGACATAGCTTCCAGCACCTTATCCACTCCCTTGCGCTCCACTACCCGGCCTACTGTCAATAATATTGAACAGTTGTCTAAATTATAACGCTGACGCAAACTGGCTAAATATTCAGGAGCAATAAAGGGAGGACTAACATTATCTATCCCCGGATTAACAATAACGACACGACCGCTGACTGATGGCTGGGCACGCTTTATTAACTCGGCAGTATAACTATTGACAGCAATAACTAAAGCTGAACGTCCCAAAATTCGTTTAGCTAGCCACATTTTACGAGGCCGTGCCGCAGCTTCACCCCAATCCATACCATGAAGAAAAACTCCATATTTAATAGGTAAAATAAAAGATAACAGCCAAACCACCGTACCTAGTGGTAAAATCTGACCCACTAAAAGAAAATCGAAATGGCTCTGCCTGAGGGTGCGCCACAAAGTAGCAAATGATCGTCTCCATGGCCATTTTCCCCTAGGGGCTAGCAATTGTCCCTCCTTGTTGTCTATAACTACTATCTCATCTTCTGGCGGCCAGGCCTGCACTAAGTGACCATAATAATTGGCAACGCCCCCATAAAACGGAGGATATTCTAAAGTAACTAAAAGACAACGCATAAATATTAATTATTAATAACCGGCCGACGGCGAAACGACCGCATAACGCTTTGAACGTCGACAACAGTAATAGAACCAGTAAGAAGCAGGGCTAAACCATAGACCACCGCGCCAATAATAACCACTAAAAAGACATTAAGATGAGGCGTTAACAGCCAAACTATCACTCCCATTAGTAAAGAAGCAAGAATAGTTTGACCAAATTGCTTAAGCCAGCGCCATAAATGAGGGGCAATTGCCCTAGCCTTAATTAGTCCTAAAATTACTAATAAGCAATTAGTAACGACCACGGTGATACTAGCCCCTACTGCCCCCAATGGAGGAATTAATAACAAATTCATTATTATGCTAATGATAAGAACAATAAACATATTGCGGGTATTAGCCCGTTGTTCATCACAGGCATTAAGAAGAGAGCCAATCGGATAACTTAAAAACATAAAAGGCACAGCAACAAGACAAAAACGCAGCGGCCACACCGCCCCTGTATAACTAGCGCTAAAAATAGCTACTAGCGGTTCAGCTACCAGCCAGCCTCCAATAGCTAAAGGCAAAGAAATAATCGCTGAATAATGCATCGCCCGATTAAACGTCGTAGATAATTGTTCTCGATTTTCCTGCCAATAAAGACTTAAGGCCGGATACAGGGAGGCCACAAAGGCCATGGGCAAAAACTGCAAAGCATTAATAATCTTAAAGGGAATTTGGTAAATCCCCGTAGCCACATCGCCAGATATTTTAGAAAGCAGAACTGTATCTAAATAAATATAGGCTCGCTGAAAAATTCCATAACCGGCAAAAGGCATAGCTAATAAAATAGCCCTCTTTAACCGAGGCCAATGCCATAACGGCCGGATAGCTAAATGCCAATGGTGCCATAAAATAAATAAAGAATAACAAAAATTAAAACTACTGGCCAAAATCAGAGAAAGCATCAGCCACCGCACCCCGCCGCCATAATGTAAAACTACTAAACTAACCACCAATATAATGCTCTGCACAATAACCGAAGAAATACTTTCAAATTTAAGATTATGGAACCCCCGTGAGCAGGCATAAATAGTTAAAGTAAAAGAATCTAGCACCATGGCAATAGTAGATAGATAAACTAATTCTTTAGTTAGCGGAGGGTAGCCTAAAATATTAACAAACAAAATAACTGCTAAAGCTGTAATAATGGCTAGAGGAATTTTAATAGCCAATACCGCGCCTAGCCAATTACCAGCTCTGTCAGGATGTTTAGCTATCTCTCTTGTCAAAACATTAGATAAACCAATATCAATAAAAATAGAAAAAATACTAGTTAAAGAAATAGCTAAATAATACTTGCCTAAATCAGCCGGCCCCAATACCCGCGCATAGAGAGTAAAATATGTTAAAGAAATCAGCTTCTGGATAATTAAAGCTACGGTAAAATAAGAAGTATTTCTGGCAATATTAGTAACTCGAGCTGACATAAATTAATTATTATTATAACTTACTATACAACATTTAATAGCGACGAGCAATAAATAACATCATAAAAATTCTCCCAACAAAAACACCAGCTTAAGGCTGGTGTTTTGCTAATATGTAAAAGGTACAAGAAAAACGCAAAATTAACGTTTGGACCATTGTGGAGCGCGACGAGCTCGCTTAAGCCCTGGCTTCTTCCGTTCTTTAATCCGGGCATCCCGCGTTACTAAACCTTTAGCCCGCAATACAGCTCTCAGGTCTGGATTAAGCTTCAGCAAACACAAAGCAATGCCGTGAGCTATAGCCTGGGCTTGGCCAGTTTTGCCCCCGCCCCTAACTACTATGGAAAAATCTAGCTGTTTCTGTAAGCCACTCAGCCGCAAGGGTTGAATTACGGCCGCCTGATCAGACCATAATGGAAAATAAACCGCCAGGGGCTGACCGTTGACAACAATAATTCCGCTCCCCTTATCGTAAAGACGCACCTCGGCACTAGCCGTTTTACGTTTACCCACAGCCCTTAAATACTTACCAGTAAATTCTCGGGTAGTACTATAATCCATGGCCTCCTCTATGGCTGGAGCAACTAATGTATCTTGACTACCAGCAAATTCTAAATCATCTAATTCGTCCATCATAATATAACTAATTAATTATCAGGCGTTTAAGCATATCATTGCGTAAACGATTAGCCGGCAACATTTGTTTGACCGCCCGTCTTAAAACTTCATCAGGATGCTCAGTCTGTATTTGAGACAGAGCTTGAGTCTTTAAACCGCCAGGATAACCGCTATGACGATAATATTTTTTCTGATCTAATTTTTTACCTGTAAAAATAACCTCACGGATATTTTTAACATGAACCACACCCCCTTCATCTAAGTGAGGAACATAACTAGCTTTATTTTTGCCGCGCAATAAAATAGCAATTTGGCTAGCTAGGCGGCCGATTGCTTGGCCTGAGGCATCAATAGTATAAACTTCTCTTGGTCCCATAAATAAAAATTAAACTAATTCTAAACGGGCCTGCTCAGCACCATCACCCTGACGTTGCCCTAAATTAATAATTCTGGTATAACCGCCGTTTCTAGATTCGTATCTTTTAGCTATTTCTAAAGCCTTAACCACCGCCTCGTCTTGGGGTAAAATAGCTAAAAGACGACGGCGCGCTGTTAAATCACCGGCCTTAGCAATAGTTAATAGATGCTCAACTATCGGTTGAACGGCCTTGGCCTTAGCTTTAGTAGTAACAGCAAATTCATGAATTAAAATACTTGCCGCTAAATTACGGAGCATCATCTCCCGCGGTTCTTTAGTCCGACCTAAAATAACTCCTTTATTTCTATGGCGCATAATTATTTACTTAGCTTTACTTTTTTTAGTTGTTTTAGTTTTGGCAGCTGCGCTTTTGCTGGATCTCTTAGCGGTTGTTTTTATCTTATTATTATCCTCTTGTGGATTAACGGTTAGTTCTCCTTCTAATTCCGGCTCAGCTTCGGCTAAATCAGTAATGGCTGTAAATTGATCAATTAAAATCTTGCTGGCATCAATAAGGGCCTGGCGCGAAGTAATAGTACCATCGGTCACAATTCTTAAAACTAATTTATCCCAATTAACCATTTGACCTACCCGCACATTTTCTACGGATAGTCCCACGGCCACCACAGGAGTATAAATAGAATCCACTTCAATATAACCAATATCTCTTTTTACTTTAGCTCTATTTTCAACCATCTCATAACCTCGCCCACGGCTGACAAAAATCTCCATGCTTAAATTGGCATCTTGGCTTGTTAAATTAGCCAGAACTAACTCCGGATTAATAATTTCTACCTGGCTATTGGGAGTAATATCGGCAGCCGTAACCACCCTTTTTCCGCTAGCCTCTAAACTGAGCTTGCAAACCTCTTCGCTAAAAATTCTCAGACGCAATTTTTTAAGATTCAAAATAATAGTTAAAACATCTTCGGCGACCCCTGGCAATCCCATAAATTCATGGTCCGCCCCGGCTATCTTGACGCCAATCACTGCCGCTCCCGGTAAAGAAGACAATAACACCCGGCGTAAAGCATTGCCAATTGTAGTGCCATAGCCTGGGAAAAACGGCCCAATAGTAATAAAAGCTTCGTGGGGCTGACTTCCTGGCAAAACTGAAATTTTTTGTGGCAAAGCAATTTTTTCCATAATATTTTAAGCTAAAAAAGATTAACGAGCATAAAACTCAACAATAAGCTGAGTGTTAATATTCTTTTCTAAGTCCTCTTCCTTGGGCTCATGAAGAACCTTAACCTCTAACTCGCTAGGATCTAAAAACAACCAGCCAGGAGCTTGAAATTTCCTCTTTAACAAACGTTCTCCTAAACCATTAAAAATTTGGTTACGACGCCGGTTGGCTTTAACTTTAATAATATCGCCCGGACTGACGCGATAAGAAGGAATATCTACTGGGCGACC
The DNA here is from genome assembly GCA_022705845.1 of Patescibacteria group bacterium. Classification (GTDB taxonomy): domain Bacteria; phylum Patescibacteriota; class Patescibacteriia; order Patescibacteriales; family Patescibacteriaceae; genus UBA1359. The sequence continues at coordinate 26,884 of JAKJDQ010000004.1, forward strand.
ATTAACAGTAAAATGAGCGTGACTAACCAATTCCCGCGCCTTAGCTCGAGAATCAGCAAAACCAGCCCGATAAACTACATTATCTAAACGCATTTCTAAAAGACGTAATAAGTTTTCACCGGCATCGCCTGACTGTTTTTTAGCATTAAGAAAGGTCAGATGAAATTGCTGTTCTAGTAAACCATACATCCGCTTGGCTTTCTGCTTTTCCCGCAACTGCAAGCTATATTCAGATTGACGCGGCCGACCTTGCGGCCCGTGGAAGCCGGGCGGAAAATTACGTCGAGATAAAGCACATTTACTGGAGCTGCAACGTTCCCCTTTTAACATTAATTTTGTGCCTTCACGACGACACAATTTACAAGCTGATCCTAAATATCTAGACATAGACAATTTTCTAATTAAACACGTCGCGGTTTACGCGGACGGCAACCATTGTGTGGTATCGGAGTAACATCTTTAATAGAATTAACTACTAATCCATTAGCGTTTAAAGCGCGAATCGCGGCCTCACGACCAGCGGCTACGCCTTTAACAAAAACATGAACATCGGTTAACCCCATTTCTTTGGCTCGATCTACGGCAATCTTAGTAATAACCTGGGCCGCATAGGGTGTAGATTTTTTAGGCCCCCTAAAGCCAGCCAGTCCGGCGCTAGCCCAAGAAACAACATCGCCATTTTCATCAGTAATAGTTACAATAGTATTATTATATGTGGATTTAATATAAACATTACCCTTAACCAGTGTCCGCTCAACCTTGCGGCGACGTTTACCTTTAGTTGCAGTTAATCGGGTGGTCTTAGCTTTTTCTAATTTCTTCTTAACGTCATCTGGCAATTCAGCCACTGATCCAGCAACAGCAAGATCGATTGAATCTTGAGCCACTTCTTTTGTTAATTCCTGTTCTTTTGTTGGTTGTTCATCAGCCATATTACAATTTACAATAAAATAAATTAAGTCTTCTGGGCTGGCGGTTTACGTCCTGAACCCATAGTTTGACGACGATTACCACGGACAGTGCGGCTATTAGTTTTGGTGCGCTGACCACGCACTGGCAAATTACGGCTATGGCGTATTCCCCGATAGCACCCAATATCTTTAAGCCGTTTAATATTGCTACTTACTTCTCGCCGTAAATCACCCTCTACTACTTCATTTTTCTCAATTAAAATCCTAAGCCTATTAGCTTCATCTTCGGTTAAATCCTTGGTTCGGGTATCGGGATTGACCTTAGCTTTAGCTAAAATCTGCCGTGACTTAGAAATACCCAGACCATAAATATAGGTGAGAGCAACTTCAATCCGCTTATCATTAGGCAAAACAACGCCAGCAATTCTTACTGTCATAAAGTATTATTAAAAAATTTAACCCTGACGCTGTTTATGCTTCGGGTTGTTACAAATTACCCGCACCCGATTAAAGCGACGAATAACTTTACAATCTTTGCACATTTTTTTTACAGAAGCTCTGACTTTCATAATGTTTATCCCTAAAGACGATAGATAATACGACCCTTGGTTAAATCATAGGGACTAATTTCTAGGCGAACCCGATCACCCGGCGCTAGCCTAATTTTATTAATCCTCATTTTACCCGCTAAATGGGCTAATAATTCGTGGCCATTGTCCAGTCGGACCTTAAAAGTTAAACCAGGCATTAATTCCAAGATTTCTCCTTCACACTCTAAAAAACTCTTGGAATCATTGGTGGTACTATTAGCTTTGGTCATCAATTATTTTTTAACATAAAATAATTTATCAAACCAAAGCTGATAAATTATCATGTTGTGATTATTTAATTTGTAAATTATGGTCTAATTATAAGGATAAAAATAATGCCTGTCAAGAGCCTAGAAATTATACCCCCGCGGAAAACGACTATACCACCTAACTAAACTAGCAATACTATCTTCTAGGCTTCGCTTTGGCCGCCAACCTAGTACTTGCCTAGCTTTAGTAATATCAGCATAAATCTGGGCATATTCGCCTTGACGCGCCGCCGCTTGTTCTTGCTTTAAAGTGCCACCAACCTGACGCTCCACAGCTTGAACAATCTCTTTTACACTATAACCATGACCAGTGCCAATGTTAAAAATCTGACTGGCCCCACCATGCTGTAGATAATCATAAGCTAAAAAATGAGCCTCAATTAAATCTTCCACATTAATATAATCACGAATAGGAGTGCCGTCAGGAGTATCTACCTTAGCACAAGTATAGGCAAAGGGCTCAATACCTAAAATACCGCGCACCGCATTTTGCATTAATAACTGACTGGGTTTTTTGCTATCGCCAATAAGGCCTTCACTATCTGCACCTGAAACATTAAAATATCGTAAAATCACATAAGGCAGATGATAACACTCCCCATACCATTTAATCATTTTTTCAACCATTAGCTTAGACTCTCCGTAGGGATTAGCTGGATTTAGGGGGTGGGCTTCATCTACTGGCAGATATTGACTCTCGCCATAAACAGCACAGGTAGAAGAAAAAATAAGAGGGACAGGACCATAATGCCTTAACTCTTCTAATAAATTAAAACTGCCAATAACATTATTATAAAAATAAAGTTCGGGCTTAGACATTGACTCATCAACTAAACACAAGGCGGCAAAATGTAAAACTCCGGCAAAATTATAATAGTTAAATACTTGGGCTAAATCTTTAGGTGAGGTTAAGTCTCCGCGGACAAAAATTAAATCTCCCCGGCGAGCTAAAATATCTAGTGGTTCCTGCCACCCCCGGCATAAATTATCAATAACCACCACCCTGTAGCCTTTATCTAGAAATAGCTTGACGGCATGAGAACCAATATAACCTGCCCCGCCAGTAATAAGAAGGGTCGGCCGAGCCATATTAATCTTCTAAAATCGCCTTAATACGCCTTACGCCAGCGCTACTGCTTTCTTCTTTAATAATACGGAAATGACCCAATTCTCCAGTGCGCTGTACATGAGGGCCACCGCAAATTTCCTGACTGAAAGGCCGATCACTGCCAATGGTATATACCTTCACTCTTTCCCCATATTTAGCGTCAAAAACACCCATAGCGCCTGCCCGGCGCGCTTCTTGAAGCGACATCTCTCTACAAGTAACTGGCAAGTCAAGGGCGATTTGCTTATTAACTATATCCTCTACCTGCTTTATTTCCTCAGGTGTTAATTTATTAGGATAAGAAAAATCAAAACGTAAACGTTCGGGAGTAATATTGCTGCCCCGCTGGTAAACTCCCTCACCTAGCACTTGCCGCAAGGCCTGTAATAAAAGATGCGCTGCCGTATGAAGCCGAGTAGTGGCTAAAGAATTATCCGCCAATCCTCCCTTAAATTTACCGGCAGCCGCAGTGCGGGATAATTGTTGATGCCGGCTCATTTCTTCTTGAAAGCCAGCTTCATCTACTATTCCGCCCTGCTCTTGGGCCAACTCTTTAGTCATTTCTAAGGGGAAACCATAGCTTTGATACAGCATAAAGGCGTCAGCTCCGCTAATAAGGTGATGATCGCCAACTAATCTTGTAAATTCTTTGAGTCCGCGGTCTAAGGTATGATTAAATTTATTAATTTCTTTAGTAATTTCGGAAATTATAAAATCATGTCGTCTTACTAATTCAGGATAAGCTTCACCCATTGTAACAATAATTTGCTCAACGACACCACTTAAAATTTCTGAGGCTGGCATAGGCCAATTATAGACTAGACGGACGGCCCGCCGAATTAAACGTCGCAGGATATAACCTTGATCCTTGTTGCTAGGTGTTACCGCCTTTTCATCAGCTAATAAAAAGGCGCTAGCCCTTAAGTGGTCAGCGATAATTCTGAAGGTCCTAGTTTCACTACCATACAATCGACCGCTTACTTTTTGTAAATAAGCAATAACTGGCTGGAATAAGTCGCTTAAATAAATATCTGGTTCATGATTTAACACAGCTAGCACCCTTTCTAGTCCTAACCCAGTATCTACATTGCGCTGTTTAAGGGGGATAAAAGAACCATCCGGCTGTTCATTATAGGCCATAAAAACATTATTCCAAATTTCTACCCACGCCGGATTATTGGGATCAAATACCTCAGGTACTGGATCAGGACCGGTCCAATAAAAAACTTCTGTGTCCGGACCACAAGGCCCTAAATGGCTAGCAAGACCCCACCAATTATTTTCTTTGCCTAATTTAGCCAATCGCTTATCTGGTAAACCCACTTGTTGCCACAACTCGTAAGAACGACGGTCAAAAGGAGCATCTGCATCGCCAGCAAAAACGCTAGCCGCTAGATGGTCAGCGGGTAGTCCCAGCCACTGGCTAGCGGTTAAAAATTCCCAACTCCAAGCAATGGCTTCTTCCTGAAAATAATCACCCAGTGACCAATTACCTAGCATTTCAAAAAAGGTTAAATGAACCGTATCACCAACTTTATCAATATCGTCAGTGCGTAAACATTTTTGAGCGTCAGCCAGCCGCCGTCCTAAAGGATGAGGCTCACCCAATAAATAAGGTACCAAAGGCTGCATGCCAGCAGTATTAAATAATACTGATGGATCATTATCAGGAATAAGAGAAGCGCTAGGAATAATAGCGTGATCCTTAGACCTAAAAAAATCTAAAAATTTTTGCCGTAATTCTTGAGAAGTGAAATTCATATTATTCAACCATAAACGGCCAGCGGAAAAGCAACCGCCAGCCGCTATAAATACAATATTATAACAATATTATTGAGCTAATAAATCAGCAAACTGCTGTTCAATAACTGGTTTATCTGTTTCCTGCGCCTTGCTTAACAAATTATTTACTGTCTCACGCGCTAAATCGGTTTGGCCTGAATCGCGGTAAATCATAGCTAAAACATAAAGAGCGTTAACGTTGCTATCATCGGTAGCTAATACACCCTCTACTAATTGCTGAGCTTGAGTTCGTAGATTAGTGGTCAGGTCAGTTTCCTTTTTAGCCCGTTCATTTAATAATTGCGCTAAAGGCAAAACATAATTAATAGCCCCGCCAGAATTATTAACCGCCAACACCAAGTCCTGAGTAGCCTCCACTGGCTTTTCAACAGCCTGATAAAGTACTGCCCGGTAATAATAAGCTTCAGCCCAATCTGGTTTTAATTCTATCGCTTTCTGATAGCCACTGAGCGCCTCCTCTACTAATTTATCTTTAGTTTCCTTGTCCTGCGCCTGATAAGCCTGAACAACCTTTAATTGAGCTATTTTGGCATAAGACCAAGGATTATTAGGATCAAGTTCACTTAGCTTTTGGTAGCCCGCCATAGCCCCATCAATATCACCAATTGTTTCATAAAGCAGGGCCGCCATTTTAAGACCAGCTGGCTGATTATTTACTAGCTTGCTAGTCTGATCCAAAACTGCCTTGGCTTGCTGAACATAGGATTGAGCGGCAGTTTGAGCTTCCATCGCTGGAGTACCGGTAGCAGCCATGGCTCCTTGTGCTAGTTCATTAGCCTTTATCCAAGATAATTGAGCTAAGCCAAAACTATACATTTCCCGCCAGGGAGCTAGATTATAGGCTTTGGACATAGCCATCATTTGCTGGTCAGTAGATTGACCCTTAAGTGATTGAGCCGCTAAAATATCAGCAGTATAAATCTTTACTCCATAAGCCAAGCTAGCTAACAGAATAATAGCCACTGCAATAAAACCCACAGTCCAGGCAGCGCTACCCCGTTCATCGGCCTTGCGCCAATAAATAACAGCCTGGCGGCGAGGCCAATTATAAGTAACCACCATAAGCAAAACCCATAGCAAACCAAAAATTAATAATAAATTATTGCCCACTGGAATAAAGAGACCACCGGCCAACATAACGATAACCGCCGCCCACAAGCTAATTCCCAATTTAAGGTCAGCAGTTGGCAGTTCCATCTTAGACGAGAGCAGACGCCGTCCGGCTAAAATTAACCCCAATAACAAACCAATAATAATTAACAAGGAACCAAGTCCACCGACAATAACTAAACTTTCCGCCAACCAACCGGCCGGTATATCAAAATCAAGGTTCCACAATGCGGCCCCATTAAAATCAGGGCCCTTTAAGCGGCTAAAAGCGCTATTAAAACTAGCAAGACCATTACCAAAAATCGGCCGCTGAGCTAAACTCGCCCTGGCAATCTGCCACGAATAACTTCGAGATAGGCTAACCTCACTGGGTAAATCTATTTTCGGCCGCCCAATATTGCCAATAATCAACAAAACAAAACTAATAATTAATATCCCCACTGTCAGTCCTAGCTGTAAATGGCTGAATTTAAGAAAATGCGATAAAACAAAAATTAAAACAATCAATAAACCCAAAATAATCACTGGCCAGATATTAAATGATCCCAGAATAACTATAGCCGCTATATTAGCTAATATAGTAAGCACTAACCAAATATTCCACCACAACCGGCCATTTTTAGCCGAAGATCGTTCACAAAACTCCTCTTGACTACCCAGAGCAACAATAAAAAATGGTAAAGCCGCTGCTAAAAATAAAGCTAGATTAGATAGAGAGCCAACAGGGTTAAAGCCAATAGTCTTGGTAAAACTTAAAGGAATAATATAGAACCCTAAAAGTTGGCACAAAGAATAAATGGTAATAAAACTAAAGCTAATCAAAATTGCTAACCACGATGACCGCCTTACCCTGGAAGACCAATTATTAACAGCCAAAAAATATAATAAAATAAGCAATACTAAAAATACTAAACTGCGCATCGGCTGGCCATAACTACCCAAAAAGCTGGCACGCCAGGAGGGGCTCCAAAAACTAGCAATAGCGCTAACGGCTAAAATAGCCAAAGCTAACCAATCTAATTTGCGCCAGTGCCAAATTAATGTTCCATCTTTTATTACCTTAATTAGCCACACTGCCCAACCAACAATAACTAAGAAGCCTAAAATAAATAACTTGTCTAGACTAGCGCCTTGCCAAGAAATGTTAATAAAAAATAAGGGCAAAATAAAAAAAGTAAGGACCAACACCAAATTAATTACTCGTTCCGGCCAAGCAATTTTCGATGTTCGCCTTAACAAAGATGAATTTGTACTCATAGTCATATACTTAAAATTACTATAATTATTTTAAACAAAAATATATAAATCTTAACCTGACTCCACCGTCACGTTAATTGTAATTGTAGTTTAACAAAAAGAATCGGATAAAGCAATAACTCCGCCACCCAAAAGCTTGTCCCCCTCATAAAATACAGCGCTCTGCCCAGGGGTAACTGAATGCTCTGGCCTGGCTAGCTCTACTCGCCATTCTCCTTGAGCTCCCCTTGTTAATCGACAATCAAGCGGCTGATGATGATAGCGGATAACTACCTGGCAATCAACAGACCGCCGCGGCCGTCGGCCTGAAGACCAAAATAATTGAGGAATAAAAAAACTATCAGTCAAGAGCTGGGGATCATCAACATTAGATGTCACCAGTAAAGTGTTAGATGAAAAATCATAACCCCAAACATAATAAGGACCAGGACCGCCAACCTTAATACCTCGCCTCTGACCAACGGTATATAGCGGCAACCCTTCATGCTCGCCAATGTGGCGGCCAGCGCTATCAACAATCGGGCCAGGCGTAAGAGGCAAATGACGTTTTAAAAAATTAGGCAAACCATTGTTAATAAAACAAACCTCCTGGCTGTCTTTTTTATTAGCCACTGGCAGATGATAATTCCTAGCTAAATCTCGCACCTCATTCTTGGTTAAGTTGCCTAAAGGAAAATAAAGACGGGCTAAATCTGCTTGGCTGAGCTGATATAAAAAATAGGACTGATCTTTAGCTTTATCTTTAGCTCGCCAGAGCTCATAGTGCCCAGCATCTTTAATGAGCCGAACATAATGACCGCTAGCTACAGCATCAAAACCAATCTGGTTAGCATAACGAATAAGGCGCCGAAATTTAACTTGCTTATTACACACCACGCAAGGATTAGGAGTTGCGCCAGCGGCATAAGTAGCTAAAAAATAATTGACTACTCGCCGCTTAAACTCTTGAGCGCAATTTAGGGCATAAAAAGGAATACCCAGCTGCCGGCAAACAGCCTGAGCGTCAGACCAAGGTTCTTTCCTGCCTTCTTGGCCAGCAGAATGGTAATAATCATCAGGCCATAATTCTAAATAGACACCAATAACTTCATGCCCCTCCTCTTGAAGCAGTTGGGCAGCCACTGCTGAATCAACACCCCCCGAAAGAGCGACAATAATTTTTTGCTTTTTATCGCGTTGCTGAGCTACTACCATATTATTGCCTATCGCCACCCGGCAAAAAATTATGATACAACGGTTCGTAAATATCATCACTGGGATCTAACCAGAGCTCGGAAGAACAATCGTCATTAGTAAAATGAATATCCTTAACGCCGCGGATAATAACCGCCGGCGTCTGCTCAGCACACTCCCCCATAGCATATACGGCAGCAGCGGCTAAAGAATCAACAATATTAGTTTGAGAAATTTTCATGGGCCGACCAAATAAATCTAACTGACCACGATAATCTCGGAGCGGATAAAAACCAGCGCAAGCAAGGCCAACACCCACTACCCCCCGCCGCAAAGGCATAGAACGGCTATCGGTTAAAATTAAGCCAAGATTAGATAAATTATAATGATGAAGTAAAATATCACGCCAGGCCCTATTAATTTTTTCTGGCTCTGGCGGCAATAAAATATAATAAGATGCTGCGTTGCTTTCATCAATGCCTGCCGACGGAGCTAAAACATGATTTTTAATAGTTAAAATAGCATAACCATGCGGTACCATTTCCCGCGGTAAATAACAATCGGCTTGACTAATAATCAATTGATCTTTATCCTCCACGCTGCCGGTAGACACAGCCTGTCCCTCATAAAGACTAACAATTTTAGAAGTAACGGCTAAAATATCGCCATCTTGAAGACCGCCTATGCTGTCTAGGCCTTCTATCAAGGCACCTAGAGAATCATCTTGTGGCGGTTGAAGCAACCTAGTATGAACCGTAATTAATTCCATAACCTATAATTCATTATTAGTAATAGCCTCCCTAATTAAAACCATCAGGTCATAATAAAATTCCAAATTATTTAGACTGGACAGACGGCAACCCAGTGGCTCTTGTATTTTATATAAATAATGTAAGTAGCTTAACGAATAACGCCGCAAAATAGGTAAACGAGAGTAAGGATTAATTGGCTCATCTAGTTGGGCAAAGGAACTATTTCTAATATTTTCTACTCGGTAAAACTCTCGCACCCGGCCTGATTTATCAAGAAAATGCCGGTCAGGCTGCCAAAAAAACAATCGGCCATGACGACCTTCTCTAGTAGGAATAACACAGTCAAACATATCTATGCCTCGCCTCACCGCCTCTACAATATTATCAGGATAACCCACTCCCATTAAATAACGAGTCTTGTCGCGAGGCAAAAGAGGCTCCAGCCATTCCAATACTTCATACATCTGTTCCGCCGTCTCCCCGACAGATAGCCCTCCAATAT
>JAKJDQ010000020.1 GCA_022705845.1 Patescibacteria group bacterium
CTAAGGCTTTAGATAACCTGAGTTTACATATTTATCCCGGTGAATTTGTTTCTATTGTTGGTCAATCGGGCAGTGGCAAAACTACTATAGTAAAATGCTTAATTGGTGAAGAAAAATTAGACGAAGGTCGAGTTATAGTCGGTGATTGGGACATAACTCATATTTCTAATCGAGAAATTCCCTATCTCAGACGACAGATTGGTGTTATTTTTCAAGATTTTAAATTATTACCAAAGAAAACACTAGCTGAAAATGTGGCTTTTGCTCTACAGGTTTGTGGGAAATCACCAAAAAAGATTAAGGCTATTGTGCCTAGTGTTATGAAAATTGTTGGTTTAACTGAACAAATGAACCGCTATCCCAATGAAGTTTCGGGCGGGGAACAGCAACGAGCAGCCATTGCCCGAGCTTTAGTCTATCAGCCAAAAATTTTAATAGCTGATGAACCTACCGGTAACCTGGACTCCATTAATGCCGAGGAAATTGTCAATTTGCTTTTAAAAATTAATGATTTAGGCACAACCGTTATTCTGGTGACCCATAACCGAGAGATAGTTAATAGTCTTAATCGACGGGTTATTACTATTAGCGATGGACGATTGGTCAACGATCAGGCCAAGGGTAAATATATAATTTAATCTTTATGTTATTATCTTTAGGGCGAATTATTAAATTTGGTTTTCAGGATGTGTGGCGTAATTTTTGGCTATCTCTAGCCACTGTCATGATTTTAGTTCTAACTTTATTTTCAGTTGATTTATTACTTTCTTTAAGAATTATCGGCCAAGCGGCAGTGGATAATCTTAAAAATCGGGTTGATGTCTCTATTTATTTAAAGCAAGGTATATCTGAAGATAAAATTTTAAATCTCAAAGCTCGTCTAGCTAACTTAAATAATGTTCAAGAGGTTATTTATATTTCTCAAAGTGAGGCCCTTGAATCTTTTCAAAAACGTCATCAATCCGATCCAGAGATTCTCCAGGCCCTTCAAGAACTAGACCAAAATCCACTGGCCCCCACACTAACAGTAAAACCTAAAGACCCTGACCACTATGAAGAACTTGTTGAAGAACTTGATCAGATTCAAGATCCAATTATTGAATCGCGCAATTTCCAAGATAATAAAAAATTATTAGATAAAATTAACTATATTACCGACAAAATTAATAATGCCGCCATAATTATTAGCTCCATTTTTTTGTTAATTATGATTTTGGTGATGTTTAATTCAGTGCGACTAGCTATTTATAGCCATCGACAAGAAATAATAATTATGAAATTAGTAGGGGCTTCTAATTTTTTTATCAAAGCGCCCTTCCTATTTTCTAGCTTAATTTACACATTTATGGGGGTAGTTTTAACAGTTGTCATTTTCTATTCCTTTTTGACCGTCTTACAGCCGTATTTAGATACTTTTTTCTTTGGTTATAATATTGATTTGATAACCTATTTTAATGGTCATTGGTTGGAAATTGCTGGCTTGCAATTTGTTGGCGCAGCCATCATTAATTTACTAGCTAGTTATATAGCGGTAGGTAAATATTCTAAGATCTAAAAATTCATGTTAAGTCAAAGACAGGAAAAATTGATTAAATCTTTACACACCGAAAAAGGCAGAAAAAAAGCTAAGTTATGGCTGGTAGAAGGAACAAAATGTCTAGAATCAGCTGGGCCAGCCGTGCAACTACGATTTGGTCCTGAAGACAGCCGTCATTTTTCTTATTTGACCACTACTGATACCCCGCCAACCATAGCTGGATTAGCTATTGCTCCTCAATTTCAGCTTAGTGATGTTACTGCCAAAAAAACGATTCTCGTCTTAGACCATCTGCAAGATCCTGGTAATGTGGGCACCATCATTCGTCTAGCTAAAGCCTTTAATGCTGGGATTATATTGTGTGAGTGTGCTGACCCTGGTAATACTAAAGTTATTCGTTCTTCGGCTGGTTCAGTGTTTACTACTCCCTGGATCATTATGTCGTCCCAGATGGTCTCTGAGTGGCTAGCTGAAACTGATTTTATAATCTATCGTTTAGAAAATAAAAAGGGCGCTCAGGAGCTAAATGTTAAGTCCAGTAAATTCTTATCTACTGACCAAATAATTATTATTGTTGGTTCAGAAGGGCAGGGGATTAAGCTAAAAGTTTCCGGGCAAGCAATAGCTATTCGGCATGAGCCTAGCGTTGATTCACTTAATGTAGCGGCAGCCGTAGCTATTGCCTTATTTTTACGCTATCAAAATAACAATAAACTATGAATAAAAACATTGAAACACGTACTATCAGGGCCATTCAATATGGTTGTGGTAAAATGGGCAGCCTTATTATGAAATATCTTAATGAAAAGGGGGTAGAGATAGTCGGCGCTATTGATAATAATCCTGTATTAATCGGTCAGGATATTGGTGATTTAATGGGGCTTAACCAAAAACTTGGCCTTACTGTTCATAGCCATCCTGAAGAAGTTTTTGCCGCTAACCCAGCCGATGTTTGTATTGTGGCTATTAATGGACTATTAACTGAAATTTATCCTTTATTAACGATTCCTTTGAAGTATGGGGTTAACACTATTACTACTTGCAGCGAAGCAGTCTTTCCTTGGACCACTTCTCCTGAATTTGCTAAGCGGCTAGATGAATTAGCTAAAAAAAATTATTGCACTTTAACAGCTAGCGGTTACCAAGATATATTCTGGGGTCATTTAATTTCTAACTTAGCTGGCGGCAGTCAAAAAATTAATGTTTTAGAAGGTACAACTAATTATAATCTTGAAGAATATGGTATATCCATGGCTAAAAGCTACGGAGTAGATTTTAATATTGATGAATTTAATAAGAAAATTGGCCAAAACAATCTTTTACCTTCACCCATTTGGAATGCCGCTGAATGGTTAGCGGCTCGTTTAGGCTGGACCGTAAAAAATATTAATCAAAAATTAGTACCTATTATTGCGGAGCAGCCAACATTGAGTTCCCTTTTAAATAAAACAATATCGGCTGGTAACTGTTTAGGCTTAACAGTTACTATTAATTTAGAAACTAACGAAGGCCCTATTATCCAATTACAACACCGGGGTCAAGTCGGCAGTGCTGGTCAGCTCAATATTAGTGAGTGGACAATAAAGGGCGAGTTTACTACTAAATTACGTCTTGAGCAAGAATCAACCATAAAAACCGCCTGTGCCACCATTGTTAACCGCGTGCCAGAAGTGATGATGGCTAAACCCGGATATATAACTACTAATAATTGGCCAGGGGCAAGTTACCGTGAACGTCCGCTGTCGAGTTATTTACCATTAAAATAGCTCGGGGACAAGGATTCGAACCTCGATTAATGGCTCCAAAGGCCACTGTCCTACCCTTAGACGATCCCCGAAAAATTTTCTTTATCATAACTTAATCATTACAACTTGTCAAAAATAATTAAATTCTATGAATATCAAGCAACCCATCTTATGTTTAGTATTAGCACTAATAGCCGCTGTTTACCCTGGTAAACCATTATTAGCGGAAAATATTAAAGCCGTAGATGAATTTGTTGAAGAAACAGCCACGATCGCCGCTATTCATAGAGTCTTACCAGCTGTAGTAAGTATTACGGTGACTGAAAGGGTACCTCAAAATATAAATGGTGTCATAAATACCAAAAAAATTGTTGTCGGCTCAGGCACCGGCTTTGTTATTTCCAGTGATGGGCTTATTTTAACCAATCGCCATGTGGTTAATAAGAAAGGGGAGGGCGAATATAGGGTTCGTTTTCAATCTGGCAAGAGTTATTATGCTCAATTTATTGGGGCCGATCCGCTTAATGATCTAGCTATTCTGAAAATTTTTGATAAAAATCTCCCCACTATCCAGCTAGGTGATAGTGATAAACTAAGCTTAGGTTCTACTGTTATAGCCATTGGCAATGCCCTGGGCCGCTACCAAAACAGTGCGACTAAGGGTATAGTAAGCGGCATTGGTCGTAATCTTTATGCTAGTGATGACGAGGGTGAGGGGACTACTTTAACCAATGTTATTCAGACTGATGCTCAAATTAACCCCGGTAATTCAGGAGGTCCTTTAATTAACCTGAAAGGAGAGGTGGTGGGCATTAATGTAGCTATTGATACTAGTGGTGATGCTATTGGTTTTGCTATTCCTATTAATGATGCTAAGCCGGTTATTACGAGTGTTAAACAAACCGGCCGTATTATTAGACCAAGACTAGGGGTAAACTATATTATGCTTAACGAAGATTTGGCCACTGAAAATAATTTACCGGTAACTCAGGGCGCCTGGCTGGTAGATAGTCCAGATCAACCAGCTATTATGCCCAATTCACCAGCCCAAAAAGCTGGACTTGAGGCTAATGATATTATCTTAGAAATTAATGCCCAACCCCTTAATGAACAGCTTAGTCTTACCCAAAAAATTCAACAATATCGTCCCGGCCAAACTATTGGTTTGCGGGTTTTACGAGGTGGACGGCAATTAATTATTAAGGTTACTTTAGATGAATTTATCTAGATACAATAAAATTATAAGTATGAAAGAGCAATTTGATTTAATTACTATTGGCGGAGCGACTGAAGATTTATTTTTAACTATTGACAATTACCAAATAATAGACAACCCCCGGGATATTTTAGCTCAAAAATTATTAGCTATTGAATACGGCGCTAAGACATTGGCCAAGAAAAGTTTTTTAGGTTACGGAGGTGGAGCAAGTAATGTGGCAGTAGCTGTCGCTCGCCATGGGTTAAAATCAACCATCATAACTGCCATTGGAGATGATCAGCGGGGGAATAATATATTAAAAAATTTAAAGTCTCATGGTGTTGGTAGCCATTATGTTCAAGTTATTGCCGAACAACAATCAGCTGTATCGGTAGTGCTAATTGGTCAAGACGGTGAACATAGCGTTATTTGTTATCGAGGCGCTAATGACTTAATGACCATAGACCCTAATACCATAGCCGAGATAAACAGTCCTTGGTTATATATTTCTTCTTTAAGCGGCCAAAATTGGCATAAAAATTTAGTTAATATCTTTAGTTCCAATAAATTAATAGCTTGGAATCCAGGCCAAACTCAACTTATGGCCGGCATTGCTAAGCTTAAAAAATTCTTGAGCAAAACTGCTATTCTTATTATTAATCATGATGAAGCCCTACAATTAGTCTCTACGGATACTTCTTTAAAACCACAACAAATCAAAACCTATAACCAGAATATTGAGTTATTAATAAAAAAGATTGCTAGCTATGGTTCTCACCTGGTAATTATTACCAAGGATAAAGAAGGCGCCTGGTCCTATGATGGTGGGGAATTAATGCATCAACCAGCTTATTTGACTAAAAATGTTGTAGATACCACCGGAGTAGGGGATGCTTTTAGCGGCACATTTATTGCTAATTTTATCATCACCAATAATGTTCGCCAATCATTGCGAGCTGCTGCTCAACAGTCGGCTATCATCTTAAAAGCTAGGGGAGCGCAGTCTTGGCCCCCAGTAAAAAACATTAAATATGCCCGAATTACCCGAGGTAGAAACAATCGTAAAAGATCTTAAAGAGTTAATAGTCAATAAAGATATTACAGAAATTATCGCTTTAGACAAACAATTGGCGAATTTCAATGAAGCTCGTAGGCAGTCATTAATTATTGGACAAAAAATATTGGATGTTTCAAGGCGGGGTAAACATATAGCCATAAAATTAACCAATATCTACTATTTAGTAATTCACTTAAAAATGACTGGCCAATTAATTTGGGTAAAAGGTGCAAAATGGCTAGCCGGCGGGCATCCTACTGACGATTTAACTACTGTTACTAAACCTACTTGGCCTAATAATACAACTCGCTTGATAATAAATTTTTCTGATGGCAGTACTTTATATTTTAATGATGCCAGAAGATTTGGCTGGATAAAGTTAATGAGTGAAGCTGAATGGCAAGACTACCAAAATAAACTAGGCGTTGAACCGCTAAGTAAAAATTTTACTGAGGAATTTCTACAGGCCTTTTTGGCGCAAAAACCGCGTTCTCGCATTAAGCCACTACTGTTAAATCAACAATATATAGCCGGGCTAGGCAATATTTATACTGATGAATCTTTATTTAGAGCTGGCATTAGACCGGATCGTTTAGCAAGCCATATAACTTCAGCTGAGGCCGCTAAATTAGCATCAGCTATTCGGGTAGTATTAACTGAAGCTATTAAGCATCGTGGCACAACCTTTAGTGATTATCGTGATGGCCGTGGTCAGAAGGGCAATTTCGTTAATTATTTACAAGTTTACGGGCGAACGGGCCAACAATGTCATCGCTGCGGACAAATTATTCAAAAGACTATTCTAGCTGGTCGAGGCACTCATTTTTGCCCGCACTGTCAACAATAATTTTCCCATTTTTGTTTCTTGTGTTATAATATCTTAATAAGATAAATTAGTTATGAAGCACCGCCTCAATATAGTAAAGTATAGCAAGCTATTTGTTTGGCTGATGTTTTTAGCGTTATTGGGATTAATGAGCCGCCCTCTTAATACTCAAGCTGCTTTAAGTAATATAACTAATACTGGAAATAGCAGCCAGATAACCCCCGGTAGTGTTAAGGAAGATTATAAGGAGCTGTCCCCCATAAACGACACCAACCAGATAACCCCGGATAGTTTTGAAGAAGGTCATGATGATAGACCTCCTGTTGTACCTCCGCCAGCCAGTGTTAGTCCTATGGTTAGCTCTGATGCCATTGCCATCCGTGTTTTTAATAATGACAGCTATTTAAGCCCCTATGAATGGTACAATCGTAATATTGGAGCTAAACGCTCATTACAATCACTCATTGTTGATGGTTATGATGCTGTCAGAGACGATCGGACTATTTATGTGGCTGCCTCTAATGTAATATCGCCTGACGGTAATAAAGCACAACCACAACAATATTCTCGCCTGCAACCAATTATTGTCATTATCTCTTTTAATCAAAATATATCTAGTGAGACTTTAGATATTCTTGGCCAAATTCTTAATAATTGGCATTTTAACCAAAACATTAAAGATTTTGATGGCACTTGCTGGACCAAGCCAGGGGCAGTGACTGGTGTTAATTGTCTAAATACTAAAGATTGCCCTAGTGGGCAATATTGTAATAGTTTCAAGGCTAAGGTAGTAAGAGATACTAGGCGGCTTATTGATCTAGCTTCAATTAAAGCTAAATTGGAACAATATCGTACTACCTATAATCATTATCCTAGCCTGGAGGCCGGTACTTATCTAACCAATAAAACCCTATCTGTTTGGCCTAGTTGGCAAAAAATTTTAGCTGTTAAATTAAATTCGTCTCTGCCAGTAGATCCAATCAATAAATTAGGTGAATGTCCTGCTGGCTATAATCCGGAAACTTGTTGGAATGAACAGCAACGAAACTTTGCCACTACCTGGCCAGACCTGCCTGATGGCAGTCGCAGCTACCAATATGAATATATTAATAGTACTAAATATACTCTTTGTGCTAATTTTGAATCTAGTTGCTCCAACCTTAATAATCTTAGTTGTTCCGGCACTACGGTTAATCATGGACCGGTAATTGAATGCCCTCTATTAAGGGGACTGGCCAGAAAACCATTTACTCGTTATGTGGCCATTTATGATAATGAGGGAGATGCCATTAATCCCCAGATTACTGTTACTCCAACTGCGTTAGCTGACTGGCAGCCCCTGTCTGTTGAACTCGTCAATAACAGACAACAAATTAAAATAAGTTCGGCCGAAACTGGTTATAGTGGTCGCTATGCAATAACAATAACCGCTAAGGATAGTCAAGGCGCTGTTACCAACCAACAATGTTCTATTGTGATTGGTAATGGCTTATGTGGCAATGATCAATTAGATAGTGGTGAAGATTGTGATGCGCTAGAGGATATCGCTACCGGTCCGGAAGATTCAGGTCCGGATCGACAATATGCCTGTGGCGATAAATGTCAATTCCTGGGTGGTTGGTGCGGCGACGGTCAGATTGAGTCAGAGTATGATGAAAATTGTGATTGCGGTAATAACCTAAAATATTGTAGGTGGGCTAAGGTAGGTGAGAATCAAAACCAGAGTTCAGCTACTAATCAATATGAATGCCAAAATTGTATGCAAACCGGCGGCTATTGTGGCGATGGACAAAAAAACGAAGTTGAGCCCTGCGAATTGGGATTTATATATACCTCTCCCAGTCGTGCTTCCTCCAGTTATACAGCGCAATATGAATGTAATGCCAATACTTGTACTACCAGGGGTGGCTGGTGCGGCGATGGGGTTGTTCAGTCCAATTTTAACGAAGTCTGTGAAGCTAGTACTTGGTCAAGTCCAGCAACAAATAATTCTAGTGAAAGTTATCAATATGGTTGTGATGCCAGTACCTGTTCAGCTGATACCGGTGGCTGGTGCGGCGATGGGGTTGTTCAGTCCAATTTTCACGAAGTCTGTGAGGCTAGTACTTGGCAAATACCAGCCCCAGAAAATACTAGTTTAACCTATCAATATGGCTGTGGAG
>JAKJDQ010000021.1 GCA_022705845.1 Patescibacteria group bacterium
TTTCAGCCATGATTCTCTCTAAGTTAAAAGCGGATGCTGAAGCTCGTTTAGGCGAAAAAGTAACAGAGGCGGTAATTACTGTCCCGGCTTATTTTGATGATTCCCAACGTCAAGCCACTAAAGATGCTGGAAAGATTGCTGGACTAGAAGTTAAACGGATTATTAATGAACCTACGGCTGCAGCTTTAGCCTATGGTTTTGACAAGAAAAAAGGACAACAAATAGCAGTTTATGATTTGGGTGGTGGCACTTTTGATATCTCCATTCTAGATATCTCTGAAGATACTGTGGAAGTAAAGGCAACTAACGGCAATACCCATTTGGGGGGTGAAGATTTTGACCAGCGAATTATTGCCTGGATTATTGATGAATTTAAAAAAGACCAAGGGATTGATTTATCTAAAGACACCTTAGCTCTTCAAAGAATTAAAGAAGCGGCAGAAAAAGCTAAAATTGAATTATCTACCTTGACAGAAACAGAGATTAATCAACCATTTATTACCACCGATGCTAATGGGCCTAAGCATCTAGTAATGAAAATTACTAGGGCCCAATTAGAAAATTTAATTGGCGACTTAGTAGAGCAAACCATTGAACCTTGTAAGAAAGCCTTAGCTGATGCCGG
The DNA here is from genome assembly GCA_022705845.1 of Patescibacteria group bacterium. GTDB lineage: Bacteria > Patescibacteriota > Patescibacteriia > Patescibacteriales > Patescibacteriaceae > UBA1359. Next base: position 626 of record JAKJDQ010000021.1, read on the forward strand.
CTATAAAGTGGGCGATATTGAAGAAGTTATTCTAGTGGGGGGTATGACCCGTATGCCCATAGTACAGGCTAAAGTGAAAGAATTCTTTGGCAAAGAGCCCAATTTAAGCGTTAACCCTGACGAGGTGGTGGCTTTAGGGGCGGCAGTCCAAGCTGGCGTACTACAGGGAGACGTTAAAGATGTGTTGCTTCTTGATGTAACTCCACTTACTCTGGGCATTGAGACTCTCGGTGGAGTAGCTACTCCTCTTATTGAGCGTAATACCACTATTCCCACCTCTAAAAGTCAGATTTTTTCTACTGCCGCTGACGGACAAACTAGTGTAGAAATTCATGTGGTACAGGGTGAACGGCCCATGGCCGCTGATAATAAATCACTAGGACGTTTTATTTTAGACGGTATTCCACCAGCACCCCGCGGAATTCCCCAGATTGAAGTTACTTTTGATATCGATGCTAATGGTATTTTAAATGTTAAAGCTCAAGATAAGGCTTCGGGCAAAGAGCAAAAAATTACTATTACTGCTTCATCTGGCCTAAGCAAGGAAGAAATTGAAAAGCTGCGCCAAGAGGCCGAACAGCATGCCGCTGAAGACCAAAAGAAAAAAGAAGCGGCTGAACTTAAAAATCAGGCCGATAGTGTTATTTTCCAGTTAGAAAAATTATTAAAAGAATCAGGGGATAAAATGAAAGCTGAAGATAAAGCCCAACTAGAAGCTAAACTGGCCGAGTTAAAGAAAGCTAAAGAAGGTGATGATTTAGAAAATTTACGCCAACAAATGACAGAAATTAATCAACTGGCGCAAACTATTGGCGCTTCAATGTATCAGCAGTCGGCTGGCGCTAATCCCGATGCTAATTCTGGCCCTGATGATAACCACGGCGGGGATAATCCCAATAGTGGACCAGTGGAGGGAGAAATTGAAGAAAATCAATAAATTTTTATCTTCTTTTAGGCAGCCTGAGGCCAGGGTGGCTTCGGGCTGCTTATTAAGCAAGATAATTTATGGCTAAAGATTATTACCAAATTTTAGGAGTGCCTAAAACCGCTTCTGCGGAAGAAATTAAAAAAGCCTTTCATAAACTGGCACATCAATATCATCCTGACAAGGCTAGCGGCAATGAAGCTAAATTTAAAGAAGTTAATGAAGCTTACCAAATTTTAGGCGACAAAGATAAACGAGCCCAATATGATCGTTTTGGCAATGCTGATTTTTGGACCAACCAAACCGGGCCGGGCAATATGGGTGGTTTTGATTTTAGCCAATTTTATCGTGGCGGCGAAAACAATGGATTTGATATTAATTTTGGTGACTTTGGTGATGTATTTGGTGATTTATTTGGCTTTAGAAATAACCGCCCCAATCGCAAAACCAATAATCAGGGCCGTGATTTAGAAATCAGCATTAAAACAGATTTTCTAACTGCTGTTTTTGGCGGAGAGCATGTTCTTACTTTTGAAAAATTAGTTACCTGTCCTGCTTGCCAGGGTAAGGGCAGTCAAGCAGGCACCTCAGCTAAAACTTGTCCTGATTGTGGAGGGCGGGGATTTATTAATCGTCTACAAAGAACAATGCTTGGCAATATTAATAGTCAAATAGTCTGCCCCACCTGTGAGGGGGAAGGATCAATTATTTCTCAACCTTGTTCTCAGTGCCATGGCGAGGGTCGTATTTTAAGGAAACAATCTCTAACTATTAAAATACCCGCTGGGGTATCTAATGGACAAACTATTAAATTTGCTGGCCAAGGTGAGGCTGGTCTTAGGGGTGGGCCAAACGGCGATCTTTATGTTAAGGTTAAAGTTCAACCACATCCCCGCCTTAAAAGAGAGGGCGACGATATTACCTCAACCGCCAATATCTCTTTTCGTCAAGCTGCCTTGGGGGATAAAATAAAAATTGAAACAGTAGATGGTCCAGCTCTACTTAAGATACCTCCTGGTACGCAAAGCGGCCAAGTCATCATTCTTCGAGGCAAGGGGGTACCTAAATTGCGTGGCTATGGCCGGGGCAATCATTTAATTGAAGTAAAAGTTACAACCCCCACTAAGCTCACTAAAGAGCAAAAAGAAGCTTTAGAAAAATTAGACTAAGTAAATGGCCAAGAAATATCATCTTATTACTATTGGCTGCGCCATGAACCAAAGCGATGGCGAACGTTTAGCTAGCCGTCTTAATGAACTAGGATGGCGCAGAGTAAATAATCATTGCCAAGCTGACTTGGTAATTTTAGTAACCTGCGGCGTCCGTCAAAGCGCCGAGGATCGTATTTATGGATTAATTAATCAAGTCAAAAAAGACAATCCCGGGGCCGCCATAGCCATCACTGGTTGCCTTGTTTATCGTCAAGACATTAAGGCTAAATTAAAAAACAAGGTCAATTACTGGTTTAGCATTAATGACTTAAAGGGGTTAGAGCAAATTTTAGCCTCTAATTATTTAGGTAGCACACAATCAGGACAAAATTACCTAGATATAATCCCAGATTATCAGTCAAAGATTAGTGCCTTTGTCCCTATTGGTAATGGATGTAATAATTTTTGTAGTTACTGCGTTGTCCCTTATGCTCGAGGCCGAGAAATATATCGGCCAGCCGAAGATATTATTATTGAAATTCAACAATTATTAAATAAAGGTTATCAAGAGATAACCATCATTGCCCAAAATGTTAATAGCTATAAAGATCAAGTAAGCGGTCTAGACTTTACTGGCCTTTTAGAAAAATTAGATAATTTAGGAGATTACTGGCTACGTTTTGCTACGAGCCACCCCAAAGATATGAGCGACCGTCTAATTAATTTTTTAGGACATAGCCATAATTTAATTCATCACCTTCATTTGCCGGTTCAGTCGGGAAGCAACAAAATATTAACAACAATGAACCGTGGCTATACTATTGAGCATTATCGAGAGCTCATTGATAAAGTGCGCCGACAATGGCCGGATGTTGTTCTAACTACAGATATTATTGTTGGTTTTCCCGGAGAAAGTAACCGGGATTTTGAGGACACTATCAAAGTAGTAAAAGATTTAAAATTTGATCAAGTCTATTCTGCTAGATATAGCCCGCGGCCCGGAACCGTGGCGGCAACAATGATAGATGATGTGCCAGCCAACATTAAAAAAGAACGAGAACAAAAATTAGATAAAATAGTAAAAGCGGGGAGTCTTCAAAACCGTAAAAAGCAAGTTGGTCAAAAAGTAACAGTTTTATTAGAAGAAAAAAGAGGAAACTGCTATTTTGGTCATACCGATCATGGACTACAAATTTTAATAACTTCACCAAAAAATGAAAATTATAATTTAGGCTCTCGCTATCCTGTCCAAATAACCAACGCAAGAAGTTTTAGTCTAGCTGGTCGATTTTTATAATTTAACTTTATGACTGATAATATTGATAAAGCGATAGCGGTAGTTGGGCCAACAGCTGCCGGTAAGACTAAATTAGCTATTGCCCTAGCTCATAAGTATCAGGGAGAAATTATTGGCGCGGATAGCCGTCAAGTATATAAAGGAATGGATATTGGCACAGGTAAAGATCTAGATGACTATTATAATAACGGTCATCCTGTTCCTTATCATTTAATTGATGTTGTTGAACCCACAGAAAATTTTGATGTAGCAAATTATCAACGACTAGCCCGTCAAGCTTTAAATAGTATTTTAGCTCAAGGACATTTGCCAATTGTGGCTGGCGGCAGCGGTCTTTATTTACAAGCCCTTATTGATAACTATGAGTTTAGTCCAGCGAAACCTAATACAGCCCTGCGCCAAGACTTAGAAAAATTATCAGTTCAGGAGCTTTATCAAAAATTAAACAATTTAGCTCCAGCCCTAGCCAGTAAATTAAATAATAGCGACCGCCATAACCATCGAAGATTAATCCGTTATTTAGAAATTATTCTAAATAAACCCACCAATTCGCTGCCCCATAAAAATAGCCACAGTATAATTAATTGGCTAATACTCGGTATAGATTATCCAATGGAAATATTAGAGCAGCGAATTTATGACCGCCTAATTGAACGTTTAGAAAATGAAGCCATGATTGAGGAGGTCTACCGCCTGCATGAACAGGGAGTAGACTGGCGCCGCCTGGAATCCTTTGGTTTAGAATATCGTTTTATTAGCCGTTATCTTAGAGAACAATTAGATTATGATCAAATGGTAGAACAGCTATATATCGCTATCCGTCAATTTGCCAAGCGTCAAAAAACCTGGTTTAAACGTTGGGAAAAACAGGGGAGAGAAATTCACTGGCTTGACGTAAATAATCCACTGCAAGAAGCAGAATCTCTTATAGATCAATTTTTATAATATTTAGGACCCATTAATTCTTCAACTCTTTTTCTAATATTTCTCTGGCCAATTCAGGATTGGCCTTGCCCTTACTGCGACGCATAATCTGGCCAATAAAAAATTGCAACAAGGCTAGCTTACCAGCCCGGTAAGCTGCTACTTGCTCAGGATATTGAGCTATAATTTCTCGAGCTAATTTAATAATTTCTTGACTATCATCTACTTGTTTTAAGTCTAATTGTTCAACTATTTCTGCCACCGACAATTTATTGTTTTCTACTATTTTCTGTAAAACCACCTGTCCGTTGGTTGAAGTAATGGTTTTATTAGCTAAAGCCATGCTTAAATCAGCTAAATGACGAGGGGTAATGGGGTTGGAAGATAAATCTTTGAGAGAACAATATTTTAAGACTTCACTGGTCAGCCAATTACCAGCTAAACGCGCTATCTCTTGATAATTTTCTGGATTGGCTTGATGAATAATAGTTAGTAGCTCATCGCTATAGGCTGCTGAACCGGAATAGGTAGATAATAAGTCAGCTTGATCTGCTGACCAGCCGTAGTCTTTTTGCCAACGCTCGGCCTTTGCCCCGGGTAGTTCTATTTTGTCTAGTTCCTGCTTTATTTCTAACAACCAAGCATCATCAATATAAAGAGGGGGCAAATCGGGTTCACTAAAATACCGATATTCAGTGGCAGTTTCTTTACGGCGCTGGGACACAGTGACATTCTTGGTTTCATCCCAGCCACGCGTTTCCGCAACTACCATTGCTCCATTATCTAAAATTTGCCTTTGTCGTTCAATTTCATAATTAATAGCCCGTTCTAAAGCTTTAAAAGAATTAAGATTCTTTACTTCCACCTTATGATTTAACTGATGGCCTGGTCTTACTTTTAAGGTGGGACCAACAAAATCAAATGCATCCTTTTTCTGTAGACTAATATTGGCTTCCAAGCGCATCTCGCCCTGTTCCATATTAGCATTAGAAATATTAAGATAACGTAAAATTTTCTGTAATTCTTGACAAAAACGACACGCCTCTACGGCTGAAGTAATAATGGGATAAGTTACCAACTCAATTAAGGGAGTGCCAGCCCGATTATAATCAACCAAACTATGATTGGAGTTAGCCTCATGAATTAATTTTCCCGTATCTTCTTCTAAATGTAATCTCTCAATAGCAATTTGATGACCATTAATAGTCAGATAGCCCTGAGACCCCAGGGGAGTGTCGGATTGAGTTATCTGGTAGCCCTTTGGCAGATCAGGATAAAAATAATTTTTACGAGCAAAAAAGGATACCTGATTAATTTTAAAATTTAAGGCTTGCGCTAAAAGAAGACCGTAATGAACTGATTGTTTATTAAGGCTGGGTAGAGTACCAGGATGCCCTAGACAGATAGGGCAAACTACAGTATTAGCTTTTTTGCCGGTAGCGTTATTATCACAACGACAAAACATTTTGCTTTGAGTCTTGAGTTCAATATGAATTTCTAAACCAATGATTGGTAGCAAATCTTTCATAATAATAAAGTTTTAACCGCTTGCCATAATTCATCATTTAGAGCCTCTATGCTTTGGTTAGCCTCAAACCTAAGCCAACCATAGCGTTTAGCTAGCTCACGATGGCAATTACGTACTTTAGCTGTTAATTCTTCATCACCTTCATGTTTGTGGTGGGCTTCAATACCACTACTAAATCTTTCGCCATCGAGCCATAAAGCTAAATCTGGCTGACGCAGCCCTTGATTAATGAGTTCTAAAAAATCTAGATCAACTCCAGCGCCCCAACCCCAAGACAAACCAGTGCCAACATAATCTTCGGCCACAATCCATTGGCCAGCGGCAAGCTGCCTATCCAGCTCCCCTTGATACTGAAAACGGTTAAGAGCATAAATAATTTGGGCTTCCCGCGGGGATAACTGCCACGGATTTCCAGCTCGCAAATAATCATTAAGCAATAAGCCACTAGGCGCTAGTTCATATAACGGATATTTTAAATAGCTAGCTGAATAGCCAGCTGCTTGTAAGCGATTAACCAATAATTTAGCCTGGGTAGTCTTGCCTAAATTATTAATACCATATAAAACAATAAACTTGCCGGACATATTAACTAATAATTTATTAATTTTTGGTAAATATTGTCTGCTTGCTGATATAACGATGCCAGTCCATCACTATTATCTATAATAAACTCTGCTTCAGCAATAGCTTTAGGTATATCTTGCTCCGCTTCACCTTGTTCATCAAGTTGAAATTGTTCCCAGGTTTTACTAGCATCGTCAGGATTTTGATTGCGTTTTATCATCCTCTCATACCGCAAGCGTTGCTCTGCCACCACTGCTACTAAATGAAAATTGGGTAATTCCTTAAAAGCTAAAAAATCACCATAACGACGCATTCCCTCTAAAATAATAAACCGACAAGGATCAGTGGCGACATCGCGCTTAATAGCCCTTAAAATAATATCCTGACCAAATTGACGGCGCAGAATAGAAGATAAATTGGCTAGATTCTCTCTGGTTTGGGGTAAGGTTAAACGATCGGCAATGTCTCTAAGCGGTCCTGAAAAACCATAAACCTTACCTTGATATTTATCGGCTAGATATTTAGCCACTGTTGTCTTGCCAGCTGCTAGTTGTCCAGTAAGACCAATAATCAACTTGTCATCCATAATTGTTTTATCTTTATAATTAAATAAATCTGTTATTGCTTATTAATGGTTAAGCCATATTGTTCAGTATCATCAATCATGTCCCGCTCCTGCCAATCCTTAACCCATTCGCTGACTTCATAAACCTTAAAACAGCCATCGGCTTGGCGACTCACCAATTGCTTTAAGCCAGCATTAATAATCATCTTTTTACACAGAAAACAAGGATAAGCGTCTTGCGGCTGTTCCTGTCCATCACGAATGACTGTAGAATAGAGATACATTGTTGAGCCCAATAAACTAACCCCGGCACGAGCGGCATTAATAATGGCATTTTGTTCGGCATGAACACTGCGACAAAGTTCATACCGCTGGCCATGGGGAATGTTTAATAACTCACGCAAACACTGACCGCGTTCCCAGCAATCACTGGTCTTACGGGGGGCTCCTAAATAACCAGTAGAGATAATTTGGTCATCTTTAACAATAATTGCCCCGTGTTTAGCCCGATAGCATGTTGAACGACTGGCTACTTCGCCAGCAATTTTCATATAATATTCAATCTTGGAGGGTCTACTAGGCATAATATATTTTTTATTATTGTACAGATTATTTAAGCTTTGCGCAAGTTAAAAAACTTGGTATAATCATCTATTATGATGAAACGTAAAGCTATCCACCGCCAAGTTAATAAATA